>JACPSU010000161.1 GCA_016193105.1 Deltaproteobacteria bacterium
GTTTTGTTTCGACATTGTTCCACCACATGTATTCTGCCCCTTTTCGATCTGTCCAAATGTTTTTACAGGCGATAGAACAGGTATGGCATCCAATACATTTATCCAAATGGAAGATCATTGAAATTTGTGCTCGAATATTCATACCCTCTCCTTTAAAAAACAACCTTGTCCATTTTTTTCACCACCACATGGGTATCTCGCTGAGGGGCAATCGGACCCCAATAATTAAAATGATAACTAAACTGCCCATAGCCACCGGCTAAAAAATTAGGTTTCAAATGAATTCGTGTAAAACTGTTATGACCTCCCGCACGTTTGTTTCCACGTACTTGAGATTTTGGGATACCAACTGTTCTTTCAGGAACATGGTACACAATGCAAACCCCTTTGGGGATTCTGGCACTTACGACCGCTCGCGTACAATAGACGCCATGATCATTATAAACTTCAACCCAATCGTTATCTTGTATGGAAAGCTCTTTTGCATCGATTTCACTTAACCAACACGGTTCACACCCTCGTGACAACGTTAACATTCGAAGATTTTCCATATAGGTGGAATGGATGTGCCATTTTCCATGGGGCGTTAAACAATTTAAAATTTTTGCTTCTTTGTTTTTCAGCGTTTCTTTTAAATCTCCATACATGGCAGGTTTAGGAGAAGGTTTAAATGTGGGAAGATGTTCCCCATAGGCCAAATACATTTCATGATCCAAATAAAAGTGCTGTCTGCCCGTTAGAGTTCTCCAAGGAACCAGCCTATCAACATTATACGTATAAGCGGCATAAGCTCTTCCATTATTCATGAGCCCTGACCAAAGAGGAGAAGTATTGTATCTTCGGGGCTGGGCTTGAAGATCTGCGTAGTTAATTCGAACATCTTTGCTCCCCTCTGCAAGATCAGCAAGTTTTAATCCTGTTTTTTTCTCCATGTTTTGATAGGCACGAACAGTCAGCTCTCCATGAGTCAAAGTTGAAAGCTGCAAAATCAGGTTCGCTGCCCAAACATCTTCTTTTAATGAGGGATAGGTTTCTCCATCTAATTTTTCTTTTGCAAAATGCTTGGACTCCAGGATTTGGTCATAGACATCTTCACATTTAAAGTGATTCCCATGAGCTCCTAAGCCTTTTTCTCTGATGTTTTTTCCTAAAGATATGAATTTTTCATAAAGCTTTGTATAATCTCGATCCACCACAGCCAACTTGTGCATCGTTTTTCCTGGAAGCGCTTCACACTCATTTTTGTACCAATCTTTAACAGTGGGTTGAGAAATTTCATCGGCTGTATCGTGAGAAAGAGGAGACATCACCACATCTTTTTGGGGTTCCCTAAAATATTTTTTAGCTGCCTCAGATGTTACCTTTGCCAAGTTTTTAAAAATATCCCAATCTGTTTTAGATTCCCAAACCGGAGCTACCGCCTGAGAGAGAGGATGAATAAAGGAATGAAGGTCTGTGCTATTTAAATCTGCTTTCTCATACCAAGAAGCTGCCGGCAAAACAATATCAGAATACAACGCAGAAGAATCCATTCTAAAATTGAGATCAACCACAAGATCCATTTTTCCGGTGGGGGCGATGTCGTGCCATTTGACTTCATCGGTATGTCTTGTGTCATCTGTACCAATGGCATTTGAATGGGTTCCCAGGTAATGTTTTAAACAATACTCATGCCCTTTCATACTTCCCATGATGGCGTTGCCGCGCCAAATGTACCAAACACGCGGAAAATTTTGGGGCGCATCAGGATCACTCACAGAATATTTTAATTTTTTAGATTTAAGCTCACTTAGGACATATTTTTTAATCCCCTCATCATCTTTTGCCCCTTTTTGGCGTGCCTCCTCTGCTAATTCTAGAGAGTTTTTATTAAACTGTGGAAAAAAGGGCATCCATCCCATCCGAACGGATTTAAAAATTTGATCTGCGGTGTGTTGTTTCGTCCATTCGTTTTCATCTACGGTATTATATTTTGAAAACTGTCCATCATAACGATACTGACACGTATTGATGTAGTGCCAAAGGGGCGCTTGTTGCAAACGAACCGCATCCTGCCAGTCTTTACCAAAGGCAATCGCACCCCAAGAATCGACGGGGGCCAGTTTTTCTTGTCCCACATAGTGGTTCATCCCGCCGCCATTTTTCCCCACACAGCCGGTGAGCATCAAAGCCATAATGGCTGTGCGATACATGAGATTCGCGTGATACCAATGGTTAATGCCTGCCCCCACAATCACCATACATTTTCCTTGGGTGATTGAGGCGGTGTTTGCCCATTCTCTAGCAAATTGAAGAACGGTCTTTGAATCTACACCAGTAAAAATTTCTTGCCAGGCCGGGGTATAGACTTGATCTTTATCCGTATAATCTGCCGGATATTCCCCGGGAAGCCCTCGATCAATGCCATATTGAGCCATCGTCAAATCATAAACCGTTGTAACAGCAATTTTTCCATTTGTAGTTTCGATAAATTTTACAGGGACCCCTCTTAAACGGTGCTGATCTAACCCAAATTCTCTAAACTGAACTTGCAAAATATCTTCACTTTTATTTAAAAACGTAAGGAGTGGATTATAGGATTTATCATTGGCAGCATTTTCAAGTTTCATGTTCCATTTGCCCCCTACTTGATCCCAACGATGCCCCACAGAACCTTTGGGGATGACAAAATCTCCTGTTTTTTCATCAATATTTAAAAATTTCCAATCTCCATTTTCAATATCTTTGTACTGAGAAAGACGATTGGCTCGAACCAGCTGGCCTGGCAAGTAATGATCCCCCGGACCCGCTGGGTCTTTTCCCCGATCGGGGTTGAGGACAGGTTTTAGCTCTACCAAATAGGGGCTATCAGTATACTGCTTGGTGTAACCTATAAAATAAGGAGTTTTCTTTTCATGATGGAATTCTTTTAAAATCACATGCGTGACAGCCTGCCAAAAGGCTCCGTCACTCCCCGCATGAAGCGGCACCCACTGATCGGCATATTTACACACCTGAGAAAAATCAGGAGAAAATACAACCGTTTTGGTTCCGTTATGCCGACTTTCCGCAAAAAAATGTACGTCGGGGGTACGGGTCATATTTAAACACGCTCCCATGTCTGCAATCATTTTAGCATTGTACCAATCCGCACTTTCACAGACATCGGTTTGCTCTCCCCAAATTTCAGGAAAAGCTGTGGGCAAATCGCAATACCAATCATAAAAACTTAAATTAACACCACCAAAAAGTTGTAAAAAACGAGCTCCCCCTGCATAGCTCAGCATCGACATGGCTGGAATCGGTGAAAAACCAATCACACGATCGGGCCCATACTTTTTAGCTGTATAAATGTTGGCAACCGCCATGAGCTCTAGAACTTCCTCCCAGCTGACACAACGAAAGCCCCCTTTTCCTCTGGCTTTTTGGTATTTTGTTCTTTTTTCAGAGTCGCTTTGAATATTTTCCCACGCTTTGAGAGGATCACCGACCCGTTCTTTTTCTTCACGATATACGTCAATGAGGGCGCTACGGATGAGGGGATATTTAATACGAAGCGGGCTATAGAGATACCATGAAAATGATATTCCTCGCTGACATCCTCTGGGCTCATACGGAGGGAGAGAATCTTCTAATAAAGGATAATCCAGTTGCTGCGTTTCCCAAACAACAATTCCATCTTTGACATGAATTTGCCAAGAACATCCCCCTGTGCAATTAACACCATGTGTACTTCTAACAATTCGATCATGTTGAAAGCGGTTTCGATAAAATTCTTCCCACTTTCTTGTCTCTGGTGAAATAATATCTTTAATCCAACTCATGTTTCCTCCGAAAACTTTCCTATTGTGACTTTATCTGTCTGTCATAAATGGCTTTATTGACCGAGTATTTTTTACGCCTCGCTCCCAATAACGAATAAACAAGCATTAAAAAGATGGCCCCCAAAATGCCACTTAAGAATAACCCCATTCCATAGTCTTTAGGGCGCTGATACAGTTTTTTCTGATCCGCATCATTTAAAAAAGCGACCAATGCAAAAATTTCCTCTTTTGTTAAAGCCCTCTCCTTGTATGCTTGTTGCATCACAGGAAATGGTGGCGCACCTAAAATGGCTTGAACCCCCGGCTCTCCAAGTCTCGAAAAGACTGAGGTTAAGTCTTTGGCCAAAATCCCCCCTCCAATGACAGCATCGTTTTTCACGTGATGGCAGGCGATACAGCTGGGGCCTTCATGAGCAAATCTGATTTTTCCTTGAAAGAGGCTTTGTCCCCTTTCAATGTCTTCGGATGTTGCGTTTTGAAGCTCTAAAATGGATGATTTTTTTTCTTGAACCCTCTTTTCTGGCTCCTCTTGACCTGCCAAAGAAAGAATGCCTTCAACCATCTGTTTAATTTCATCTTCACTGAGAGTGGGATGAGGGGGCATCGGAAGAGCTCCCCACTGCCCTGAGCCTCCATTTTTTACAGTTTTTGTAAGACGGACAAGCGCCTGAGGATCACTTTGATATTTTTTTGAAATGTCATCAAAAGAGGGGCCAACAATCTTTTGATTTTTTGCATGGCAACTCAAGCAATCTGTTTTTTGCATGAGCGTTTGTGCTTTTTCAAAATTTGCAAATACAAAATTTCCCAAAAAACTCCCCCCGATAAAAAATACAATAAAAATTTTCACTCTTTTTGCTCCAGAACTAAATTTTCCAAAGTTATATTATTCAATTGACGTGTAAGTTCTTTTTGAATTTTTCCCAAACATTTCCGAAGAGTACATGTTCTTTCTTTTGGACATTGGTAATGACACGTTAAACATTTATTGAGCACAACAGACCCCTGAACCGCTTCAATGACATCTTTTACAGAAATTTCAGATGGCTTGCACGCTAAAGAAAATCCCCCATAGCGTCCTCGATGGGAATGGACAATGTTTTTTTTTGCAACCTTTTGAAAAATTTTTCTAAGAAAAATTGCCGAGATATGCCTTTGTTGGGACAAAACACCGAGTCCAAATACTTTTCCCTTTGGAAAACTGGCCATATAAGATAAACTCCACAAAACGTAATCAGTATTTCTTTTAATAAATTCCATACGACAAACAGGACAAAAATGGTCCTATTTGGGAGTTAAATCAATACTGGAAGGCTTGTACATGACCTGCATCATGATTTAAAAAAAATAGCTTAGGACAGATTATAGAAATTTCCAAAAAATTCTTCCGGCTGTGGCTAAAATAAGAATGGCTGTAATTCTTTGTAGAGTAAAAGAAGAAAGCCGTCCCACGCTGAACCTAGATCCCACTTGTCCACCTAAAAAAACAGCTAAAAGAAGAAGAAAAAAACGATAGCTATCTATATCTATAAATGAAGCTTCTTTTGTCCACTGCCCCATCAGCCCAAATAAAGAATTTATAAAAATAAAAAAACTAGCAGCAGCTGCAATTTGCTTAGGCTTTCCCCAGCCCATAAAATATAAAATAGGCGCCAAAAAAATCCCCCCCCCAATCCCAACCAGTCCAGAAAGAAATCCCAACGCCGCCCCCACAGGAAGCCCAATGAACCAGCTTGTTCTCTTTGTGACCCCTCTTTCACTGGAGACCAGCTTTTGAGAAAAAATCATCCGAGTCCCTGCGATCAACAAAGAAAATCCTAAAAGACCCAAAAAGTGTTCTTTGGAAATAGAGATTCTCCCTCCCAAATAAGAAAAAGGGAGTGAAGAGACACAAAAAGGGAGAACCAAAGACAAAGAAAGATTTCGTGATCGAATATAATGATAAAGCCCGCCAGAGACGACCACCAAGTTACAGAGCAACGCAACTTTGGGAAGTGCTGTATAGGGAAGAGTCGCTGACCCGAGGGTCTCTGACCCAAACTGAAAAAGAAAAAGAAGAGCCAAATAGGTAGACCCTCCCCCTAAGCCGGCTGAGGCATAGACCCAAGCTGTTACAAAAAAAGGGGGAATGAGAAAAACAAAAACTTCCAATTTTTAATACCGCGGGAGCAAAGGATCGATTTGAGAGGCCCACGCATCAATCCCACCTTCTAGATTTTTAACTTTTTGAAATCCCTTCTCTTTTAAAACTTGGCAAGCTTGGGCGCTTCTACCTCCATGGTGACAATAGACAATCATCTCTTTTTGAGGATCGAGCTCTTGAA
>JACPSU010000040.1:0-691 GCA_016193105.1 Deltaproteobacteria bacterium
TGCCTTGCATGAGAACTAAATTTCGTCGCATATCGACAATTTTATCAACGTGTTCAATAAAAACCGGGCAAGCTTCAACGCAGGCGCCACAAGTTGTACAATCCCAAATGACATCTTCGGAGATGACATCCCCGATCATAGAAGGAGATCCCTCACTTCGTTCGGGATGACGGAGCGCTGCTCCTGTTTTTTCTAGATGATGGCGGAGATCGACAATTAAACTTCTAGGTTTCAGTGGCTTTCCTGTGGTGTAGGTCGGACAAAATTCATTACACCGACCGCATTCTGTGCAGGCGTAGGTATCCAAGAGTTGTTTCCAAGTAAAGTCTTTCAGCTCTCCAGCACCAAAGGTGGTTTGGGTTTCATCTGTGAGATTTATTTTTTTAAGTCTTCCGCGAGGAGTGAGTGTTGAAAAAAAGATATTAGGAGCGGCAGCCAGGACATGCAAATGTTTTGAGAAGGGGAGATAGCAAAAAAATCCTAGGACTGTTAAAAAATGAATCCACCAAGAAACTTCAGAAATGAGTGCTGAAGGGGGATGGGCAGTTAAAAGACCACTGATCATTAGAATGCTAATCAGACTTAGAATGAAATAGGCATCCCAGGCCGAGTGGCGACTTAAGACTTCAAGCCTTTTGGGTTTTAAAACCAGTCTTCGGAAAAAGAAAAAAAGAATACTTATTAAAACAAA
>JACPSU010000040.1:758-7208 GCA_016193105.1 Deltaproteobacteria bacterium
AAACATAAAAGATATCTTGAAGAATCAAAAGCCATTGATAGAGTGTTTCTCCTAAAATGAGTGAGAGATGAAACGAAGGAACAATGCCATTTATAATGAGTTCAAGGGTACCTAAGGTAATGACTAAAAATCCCCAAAAGACAAGCGCATGCGCTAGGCCTGGGATAAAATCTTTAAACATTTTTTTCTGGCCGATGACGCCAATTAAAAAAACTTTGATCCGTTGAATGAGATGATCAATCCGATTTTCATTTTTACCGATTCTTAAATAAGAGTAGAGGCGGTAGAAAAAATAGCCGCCTGTTCCAAATCCTGCGCAGGTAAAAACCAAAACGAGGAAGGAACGGTGGGTCATTTGATGCTTTGTTTGGGGCCTGGTTTTTGTCCTTCCCCAAATTGCCAGATTAAATCTTGCTGATTTCCAACAGAAAATTCATATTCTTTGGTCATATAAAGACAATTGGTGGGGCACACGACGGTGCACAGACCACACCAGCAGCACAGGGTAAAATCAATATCAAATTGAGGAAGATGGAACTTTTTTTGTTTGGCTCCAGATTCGGCAGAGGTGAGGGGGATCGCTTCCTCTGGGCCCCGTTTATTGGCGGTAATATAAATGCAATCTACAGGGCAGGCGACTGCGCAAAGTTTGCAGCCGATGCAATCATCGATATTACAAAAAAGGCGCCCGCGCGTGCGAGCTGGAAGCTCTCGTTTGACAAAAGGGTATTGGATCGTTGCTTTTGGACGAAACGCAACAATGAGGGTCAAGATCATCCCTTTAATGATAGATCTGAATCCTCGATAAAGATTTAAAAAATAAGCTTTCATTTTAGCGATCTACCTCTCCGAGCACAATATCCAAACTTCCAATGACAGCAACCACATCTGCGATCATCGCTCCTTGGCAAATTTCATCCAGGCAACTAATGGAGGTAAAGCAGGGGGATTTGCCTTTCACTCGATAGGGTTTAATAGAGCCGTCACTGACAATATAAAAACCGAGCTCTCCTCGGGGATTTTCTATTTTAACGTAAGCTTCTCCCGCAAGGGGTCTGACCCGTTGCATTTTTGCTCGAATGGGGCCTTCGGGCATTTGTTTTAATGCTTGCTTTGTGAGCTTTAAACTTTCTCTCATCTCTCGAATGCGGACCATGTATCTATCCCAGCAAGCTCCAACAGTCCCCATTTCTCCTGTGCCAATTGGGATATCAAACTCAAGTTCTGGGTAGATGCCATAAGGCTCGTTTTTTCTCAAATCCCATTTTTTTCCGGAACCTCTTAAATTGGGGCCGGTGAGGCCATAGCTAATCGCTGTTTCTAGAGGGATGACTCCCACGTTTTTGGTTCGGTTAATAAAAATTTGATTATAAGAAAGAATCGTATCGAGTTCGTCAATGCACGGGCTAAAATAGTCACAAAATTCTTTAATTTTTTCTTCGATCCCGGGTGTTAAATCCATCCAGACGCCTCCGATCCAAAGATAATTATAAAGAAGGCGAGCCCCCGAGGCCATTTCAAAAATATCTAAAATTTTTTCTCTATCTCGAAACGCCCACATAAACGGCGTAAAGGTGCCAATGTCTAGCCCATAGGTTCCAACGGCTAAAAGGTGACTTGCAATGCGATTAAGCTCTGCCATGATCACTCGGATATATTCGGCGCGTTTAGGGATTTCGACCCCCAAGAGTTTCTCTACAGCCATGGCATAGGCAATGTCGTTATTCATTGAAGCCACATAATCCATCCGATCGACGAAAGGCATAACCCCCATGTAATCTATATTTTCAGCGTGTTTTTCAAAACACCGGTGGAGGTAACCAATATGTGGGATGGCTTTGACACATATTTCTCCGTCGGTTACAAGTTCTATGCGCAGCACGCCATGGGTTGAAGGGTGCTGTGGCCCCATGTTGATGGTGAGTTCTTGTGTCTTTAACGCTCCCATAGTTACATCCCTACCTTAATCCCGTGCCAATAGTCTTGATGCTTATAGTCTTTGCGCAAGGGATATCCTTCCCAATCATCGGGGAGTAAAATACGACGAAGATCGGGGTGGTTTTTAAACGTAATCCCAAAAAGATCATAGATTTCTCGCTCTAGCCAATTAGCCCCTTTCCAAAGATCTGAGACGGTATCAATTTCAGGTTTAGTTTTATCTGTAAGTAAAGCTTTAAGTACTACTTTATGAAGATGTGTGTAAGAATGAAAATGATAGACCACCTCTAAACGATCTGGATAGTCGACCCCGCTGATACACAAAAGATTGTCGAACAATAGCTCAGGCTCTTCTTTTAAAAATTTTAAAATAGAATGGATTTTTTCTGCAGAAACTTCAATAAAGGGATCGCCATGAGAGCCGGCTGGGGGTTCTTTCAATGCTCCAATAGCATCTTGAAATTTTTGCTTTAATTTTTCGTAAATAGTTTTGTTATCCATGAAGTTGGCCATGAGATTTAAAGAGCGCTTTTGTGATCGATTCTTTTTTAATTTTTTCTTGAAGCATTAAAATGCCTTGAATCAGAGCCTCAGGTCTTGGAGGGCAACCCGGAACATAAACATCGACGGGAATCACTCGATCTACCCCTTTTAAAACATGGTACCCATGTTGCCAGTAGGGGCCGCCATGGGTGGCGCAACTCCCCATTGAAATCACATATCGAGGTTCACCCATTTGCTCATAGAGTCGTCGGACACGCTCAGCCATTTTAATCGTGACGGTGCCTGCCACAATCATTAAATCTGCTTGCCTTGGGGTGGCTCTAAAAACCCCTGCGCCAAAACGGTCTAAATCATATCTGGGAGAGCCGACAGCCATCATTTCAATGGCGCAGCAGGCGAGCCCAAAGGTAAATGGCCAAATAGCAGAATAACGTGCCCAGTTGGCTACCTTATCGACCGTGGTCAAAAGAAGATTTTGACCTAAGATCTCATCTAATTTAGCTTCGTCTGGTTTTTCTAATGGAATCGTCATAAAATTTTACTGATCCTTCCATGATTATAATTTGCATATTGCTAAATCAAGAGAATTTTCCTATGCTGCGCTTGATCAGATGACACCCCAAAAGTTTGATATTGCAATCATCGGAGCTGGGCTGATTGGTTCAAGTCTGGCTTATCATCTTACAAATCGAAGAAGCATGTCTGTTGCGCTCTTAGATATTGATTTTGAGGGAAAATATAGTTCTTCAGAACTCAATGCGGGCGGGGCTAGGGTCGAATGGTTTCACAGAGTCAATATTGAACTTTCTCAGCTAACGCTTGATTTTTTAGCTTCTCAGCCGGATCAATTTGGATTTCGACAAAAAGGATATTTGTGGCTTTATGACAAAAATAAATGGAAAACATATCAACGCTTAGCCCCTTTATTTAAATCTTTAGAATTGCCTATTGAAGAATTATCCCCCCAAGAAGTTCATAAACGGGTTCCTTATATTGATGAGATTTCCGATATTGCTGGGGCTTCTTTTGGAGCGAGAGATGGAATTTTTAATCCCAATTTATTAAAGCAATTTTTTAGAACGCAGGCCAAACAAAAAGATTGTACATTTATTGACGGAGCCTATGTGAAAGCAATTGAGAAGCAGAGCGATGGGGTGCAGATTACCTATGAAGATTTATGCGCAGATTCTAAAAGGCCCAACGACAAAGAGGTGTTTGATATTTTAAGCGCGGGGATGGCGTCCACGCAGGATCTCCCTCAAAAAAAGATTCTGGCTAGCCGAGTGGTGAATGCTGCGGGGGCGTGGGCTTCAAAAATTGCAAAGCTCTATGGACACACCCTAGACTGTAAACCTGTGAGGCGACAGGTGAGTATTTTTGACTGTAAAGGAGTGGATTTATCTTCTTGTGGGATGATTGTAGATACGAGTGGGGTTTATTTTCATGCGGAGGCCGAGCATATTTTAGCAGGCTTTGCGACTCCGAACGAACCCTCGGGATATAATTTTACGTATGAGGGGGATCGTTTTTTTGAGGAACATATTTGGCCTCCTCTCGCCCATCGAATGAGCAAGGCTCAGGCATTAAAACACATTACAGGATGGGCGGGGCTATATGAAGTTAGCCCCGATCATAGTGCGGTGGTGGGGTGTGTGGATTCGAACGCTCAGATTTATGAAGCACATTCTTTTTCAGGACATGGAGCCATGCAATCTTATGGGGTAGGGTTGGCTTTAGCAGAGCTTATTTTGGATGGAAAATTTCAAACTATTGATGTGAGCGCACTTCATCCACGTCGATTTCAAGAAGGTTTGTCGAAATTGCTTTACGAAGATTTTCATATTTAATATATAGGAAGGAGACTTTATGATGCTTTCTGCAACACAACTTAGAGTGGGGATGATTATCAAAGAGGGAAAAGACCTTTTGCAAGTCGTCTACGCTCATCACAAGACCCCTGGAAATTTACGAGGATTTGTGCAAGCCAAGCTTCGCAATATTACAACTGGGACTCAGTATGAAAAGCGCTATTCTTCAGAAGATCGGCTTGAAAAAGCAACTCTAGATTACCGAGAGATGGAATATCTCTATGATCACCAAGATGAGTTCTTTTTTATGGATTCTAAAACACATGAACAAATTTCGGTGATGAAAGATACCATGTCCGATATGTATTTATTTTTAACGGCGAACCAGAAAATTCAAGTGGTTTTTTTTGAAGATAAACCTATTAGTATTGAGTTGCCCCCCTCTGTTATTTTAAAAGTCGAAACGACCGTTCCTGGGCTTAAAACCGCGACAGTAACGAGTTCCACAAAACCGGCAACCTTGGAAACAGGGCTGGTTGTTCAAGTCCCTCAGTTTGTGAATGCTGGAGATTTGGTTCGGGTGGATACAGCAGAGAAGGCATATATTGAGAGAATAAAAAAATAATGTCTGAGCATCGGCGCTTCCAGCTCTCTTGTACCTGTGGTCATGAATTTGAAACAAAACTTTGGGATGCTTTAAATGTGACCGAAGCCAAGGAACTCAAAGGAAAGCTTTTAAGCAGATCGCCCCAAGTGGCCAGAGCTTCAAGAGGAGTATCAAGAAGAGATTAAGAAAAATTCGGGCCCCTTCTCCAATCGAAAATATCACTTTCGGCTGGCTTTTGGGCGAGAGGAACTTTTAGAGAAAATTAGAATTTTTGATGCGGATTTAGATGATCGAATTTTGGAGCTTTTAAAGGTGAGAATTTTAACAGAAGATGAGACGCTAAAAACGGTGAGTGATGCGAAGGTTCTTTTTAGTCGGTATATGCAGCAAGAAGAAGAGCTTCATTTTAGTGTCACAAGCCAAGAAAAGAGCCTTTCTCAAACCATTGTCATTGCCTTCCAGCATTATAATGACATTCGAGAGTCCAAAGAGCATAGTGAAGCGACGACAGAATTGGCCAAGATGATTTGTAAGGGAATGTATATCCACTATAGCAAAACCCGCGTCTTACACTAAAGAAAAAAATTTTAAAAAAGTGTAAAAGAGTGTTGTGGCAAGAAGCGTGACCAGAAGGCAAGCGCTATAAATGAGTGCGGCTTTCATAAATGGTAGTATACGCAACTGATTTTTAAGTTGAAAGTTCTTTTTAAGAGGTGTTATGCATGAGGATGGTATGGCTGCGTCTGACGTTGTTATTGTTGAAGGCATTAGAACTCCCTATGTGAAAGCAGGGGGGGCGTTTAATTTTATTTCTCCTCAAGAACTAGGCCGCATTGCTGTTTCAGAACTTTTGGCCAAAACTGATTTAGATCCAAAGATGATCGATGAGGTGATTATTGGAAATATTGGGCAACCCGCCGAAGCAACCAATATTGCCCGAGTGATCAGTTTGAATAGTCATATTCCTCGCCAAGTTCCAGCCTATACGGTGCAGAGAAATTGTGCCTCAGGGATGGAGGCCATTGCTCAGGCCTATACCAAGATTCGCTTGGGTCAGGCGCAAGTTGTTGTTGCGGGTGGGACAGAGTCTATGAGCAATATTCCTCTTTTGTTTCCAAAGAGTTACGCTGATTTCTTAAGTAATCTCATGAGGGCTAAAACCCCCCTTCAAAAAATTCAAACTCTTTTAAGTTTTAAATTTTCTTTTTTGAAACCTCGGATTGCACTCATGGAAGGACTCACAGACCCTATCTGTGGTTTGAATATGGGAGAGACAGCAGAACTTCTTGCCAGAGAGTGGGGGATTTCTAGAGAAGAACAAGATCAGTTTGCTCTACAGAGCCATCACAAAACAGCGAAAGCTTGGGAAGAAGGAAAATTTTTGGATGAAGTGACTCCGGTTTATGTTCCCAGAGATTATACCAAAGTGATTAAGGAAGATATTGGCCCCAGAAAAAATCAAACTTTAGATCAGCTTTCAAAGTTAAAACCTTTTTTTGACCGTCGGTATGGGACGGTGACCGCAGGTAACAGTTCTCAAATTACAGACGGCGCAGCGGCAGTTCTCGTGATGAGAGAAGATGTGGCGTTGTC
>JACPSU010000040.1:7242-7940 GCA_016193105.1 Deltaproteobacteria bacterium
TTTAGGCTATGCGCCACTGGCTGCCATTCGTTCGTATGCTTTCGGTGGAATAGAGCCCAAACGTATGGGGCTTGGGCCTGTGATCTCTACGAAAGTTGCATTAGAAAGAGCGCATTTAACTTTTAAAGATATTCAGTTGATTGAACTCAATGAAGCCTTTGCGGCCCAAGTTTTGGCTGTGTTTAAAGCATTTGGAAGTAGCAAGTTTGCCAAAGAGTATTTAGACCAAAGTGAGCCCCTAGGGGATATGGATCCCCAAATTGTGAATGTGAATGGAGGAGCGATTGCTCTAGGGCATCCGGTGGGATCCAGTGGCGCTCGGATTGTACTGACGTTGGCCAAAGAAATGAAGCGGCGGGGGCTGCAACATGCACTAGCCATGATTTGTATCGGGGGAGGCCAAGGGGGAACCATGGTTTTGGAGAGATCTGCATGAAGGCATTTAAGGTTCAAGTTACAGAGAATTCTGATTTTCCTATTGCAATGATCACCTTCGATTTAGAAGGGGAAAAAATTAATAAAATTACGATGGAGGCGGGAGAAGAATTAGAAAAGATTGTTAAAGACTTAGCTAAAACTCCCAAAATTAAAGGGATGATTTTGGTAAGTGCCAAGCCCGATATTTTTATTGCAGGGGCAGATATTAATGAAATTTTGTCGATTCGATCTTCGCAAGAAGGAGCGGCGAAATCGAGTGA
>JACPSU010000040.1:7955-9697 GCA_016193105.1 Deltaproteobacteria bacterium
AAAGACTTCCAACGCTCATAGAGTCCCTCCCTTTTCCGACGGTTGCTGCCGTTCATGGGGCATGTTTAGGAGGAGGATGCGAGTTAATTTTAGGTTTTTCCTATCGTCTTGCAACGGATCATCCTAAAACGCAAATTGGACTTCCAGAAGTTTCTTTGGGAATTTTACCGGGGATGGGGGGCTGCGTACGTCTTCCAAAGCTTGTAGGCCTTCAGTCCGCCTTGGATATGATTTTGGGAGCAAAAATTTGGCCGGCTAAAAAATGTTTAAAGACAGGCTTAGTTCATGAAATGGTTCCTCAAGAACTTCTTTTAAATCGTGCGATTCAAGTTTTAGAACAAGGGCTTTGGAAAAAGAAAAAAGCAGCTCCTTTTTCTCCCATGACTTTTCTACTTGAAAAAAATCGTTTGGGGCGCCACATGATTTATAAAAAAGCCAAAGAGATGATTTTAAATCGAACGCGGGGTCATTATCCTGCGCCACTAAAAGCGCTAGATGTGATTTACGAGTGTCTCGATCGAGGGTTGACCGATAGCCTTAAAATTGAAGCTGAAGGATTTGGACAACTAGCTGAAACGGCCGTTTCTAAGAATCTCATCGGGCTCTTTTTTCAACGTGAAGCTGCCAAAAAACAAACAGGGGTAGCTGACAGTAACCTTCAGCCAAAAAAAATAAAATCTGCGGCTGTCATTGGAGCAGGAGCGATGGGGGCTGGGATCGCTCAGCTTTTAAGTTATAAAGATATTTCTGTGCGACTCAAAGATGTGAATGAAGAAGCTATTGCCAAAGGGCTCAAATACAGTCGAAAACTCTATCAAGATCTTGTGGATCGAAGACACTTGACCCCTCGTGAACTGGAACAAAAGATGGCTTGGATTGGGCCTACCACAGATTTGAGCGGATTTAAAAAAGTCGATATGGTGATAGAAGCTGTTGTGGAAGATTTAGGAGTGAAACAAAAACTTTTTTCAAGCTTAGAAGCCAAGATTCCTCACGATGCCATTTTGGCTACGAATACCTCTTCTTTATCCATCTCAGATATTGCAGCTTCATGCGATGGAAAAGATCGCGTGATTGGGCTTCATTTTTTTAATCCCGTGCATAAAATGCCTTTGGTAGAAATTGTGGTGGCCCCTGAAACTTCTGATCAGACGATCATCACAACTGTAGAGTTTGCAAAGACCTTAGGGAAAGTTCCTGTGGTTGTGAAAAACTCTGCTGGATTTTTGGTAAACCGGATTTTGATGCCCTATATGAATGAGGCCGCTTATCTTTTAGAAGAAGGAATTTCAGCCTCAACGATTGATGAGGTGATGCTTGATTTTGGAATGCCGATGGGACCTTTTACACTAATGGATGCGGTGGGGATTGATATTTGTCAAAAGGTAGCCCACATCCTTCATCGTGCATTTGGGGATCGCTTAAAGCCCCACACTGTTTTAGATCGAGTTGTGGAAGCAGGGTATTTGGGAAACAAAAATGGAAAAGGTTTTTACAAAGGCTTTGGAAAAAATAAAAAAGAAAACTCTCAAATTTATTCTGTGATTGGAGTTCAAGCCAAGCCTCAAGAATATATTTCTGAAGAATGGCAAAATCGGATGGTCTTTCAAATGATTAACGAAGCCTGTTTATGCTTGGGGGATGGGGTTGTGAACTCTGTCTCTGATTTGGATATGGCTATGATTTTTGGGATTGGGTTTCCCCCGTTTCGAGGAGGACTTTTGCGCTATGCCCATAAGCTT
>JACPSU010000150.1 GCA_016193105.1 Deltaproteobacteria bacterium
CCAGGGTCTCGAGCCACAGGCTTGCTCACAAAAACATTTTGGGCGACACGCTGGCATGGGGTGAATCCCAGAGCTAAATTGCAACCCAATACTCTTGGAGCCCAACTTATAGATCTGGGCCCTTTGGCATACGCAACAAGGAGAACTACCCAAACAGTAGGAGGAACTACCACTACTACCGAACGAACTAGTTATCTTTTAGAACGCACAGATGTATCTACAAACTATCATGATAAAAACCAACTGCGTAACATTACACTCCTCTTATCTTTTGGCATGAACGAATGCTATTGGGAAGGAGGAGGAGCGGAACAAAACGCTGCTGCAGAGGCTTGTCGCCGAGGAGAAGGCACTCGTCTTAACATTGAAAAATCTGTTTTTTCATTACTGCTAAATCCTTAGCAATTTATTCTTAACAGGCTGTTCAAAGAGGTTCAGATGCTAGGCGCCTGAGGAGACGCGACTGAGGCGTACTTGAGCAGTACGTCGAAGGAGAGACGACGAGGGCAACGACGCAGATGAGCCTTTTTCAACAGCCTGTTATCCCTGAAAAATTTTCTTAAGAGCAAAGAGCGTCGTATCCCGATTGAGATCGGCAATAGAGGTTGTCAGAGGAATTTCTTTGGGACAGACTTTGACACAATTTTGAGAATTGCCGCAATCTTCAATCCCCCCTTCTCCCATAATAGCAGCCAGTCTTTCTTCTTTTTGCATTTTTCCTGTGGGATGAAGATTAAAGAGACGCACTTGGGAAAGCGCAGCGGCTCCGATAAATTCAGAGCGATCATTAAATTGCGGACATACTTCGACGCAACAGCCACAGGTCATACACTGTGAAAGTTTATAGCCTGTTTGCTGGTCTTGATCAGACATCTTTGGCCCCGGACCTAAATCATACGTCCCATCGATGGGGATCCACGCTTTCACCCGTTTTAAGGCATCAAACATAAACTGACGGTCGACTTTTAAATCTCGCACCACGGGAAATTTACTCATCGGCTCTAATCGAATTGGTTTTTCGAGCTGATCTACTAAAGCACTGCAGGATTGACGTACTTTTCCATTAATAACCATCGTGCACGCACCACAGACTTCTTCCAGGCAATTACAATCCCAAGCAATCGATGTTGTTTTTTTCCCGCTTTTGGTCACAGGATTTTTGGCAATATCTAAGAGTGCGATAATCACATTCATCCCCGGACGATAAGGGACTTCAAAATCTTCCCAAAAGGGACGGCTATTTTTGTCCAGTTGACGTTTAATTTTAAAATGAACTGTTTTCATTAGGTATACTTTCGAGGTCGTGGCTTAATCCACCGACTATCCACATCTTCCCACTCTAACTTTGGCCCTTCTTCACTCCAACCCACCTTACTTGTTTTTAAAAACTCAGCATCATTTCGATCTGGAAAGTCAGGCTTATAATGCGCCCCTCGACTTTCATTTCGTTTGAGCGCGCCTAGCGTAATGGCTCTAGCTAAATGTAGCATATTGTAAAGTTGTCTTGCAAAGGGAAGTACAGGATTTGCGTTTTTAGTTTTATCATTTAATCCAATATTTTTATAACGCTCTAAAAGTTTTTGGAGTTCTTGATCTGTTTTTTCAAGATTTTTATTGTACCGAAGCACCGTGACATTATCGGTCATTAAATTTCCAAGATCTTCATGAAGTTTAAAAACATTTTCGGTGCCATTGCTGTTCAACAGTTTTTCATTCATGGAAATTTGTTTTTGGCTTGCCTCATCAAAAAGAGAAGAAGAGTCACTTTCAGAAGACTTCTCTAAACCTTTGGCATAGCTCAAAGCTTTGGGCCCTGCGATCGTTCCTCCAAAGATACACGAAAGAAGCGAATTGGCTCCCAAGCGATTAGCCCCGTGATACTGATATTCGCACTCTCCGACAGCAAAGAGTCCCGAAATATTGGTCATATGATTTGTATCAATCCAAAGTCCTCCCATCGAATAATGGACCGCTGGGAAAATTTTCATCGGTACTTTGTGAGGATCGTCTCCAATAAATTTTTCATAAATTTCTATGATTCCACCCAATTTAATATCTAGTTTTTTGCTATCGATGTGACTTAAATCCAAATAGACCACATCTTTGCCATCCACACCGAGCCCCATTTCTTTGACCACTTTAAAAATCGCTCGTGAGGCCACATCTCTGGGAACGAGATTTCCGTACTTAGGATACCACTCTTCTAAGAAGTACCAGGGTTTTCCCTCTTTATAGGTCCAAACTCGCCCCCCCTCACCTCGCGCAGATTCAGACATCAGTCGAAGCTTATCTTCTCCGGGAATCGCTGTGGGGTGCACCTGAATAAATTCTCCATTGGCGTAATAAGCCCCTTCTTGATAGGCGATGCTCGCCGCAGAGCCTGTGCAGGCGGTGGAATTGGTACTCCGACCAAAAATCATTCCACATCCACCTGTGGCAAGAACGACAGCATCGGCTTTAAAGGCCTTCACTTCCATCGTATAAAGATTCATCGCCACTATGCCACGAGCTCTTTTTTGCCCATCAAACACCAAAGACAAAAGCTCCCAATGTTCATATTTTGTAACTTTATTTTCTGTTTCTGCCCGACGCACCTGCTCGTCTAGAGCATAGAGCATTTGCTGACCGGTCGTGGCTCCTGCAAAAGCGGTTCTATGATAGAGGGTCCCCCCAAAGCGTCTCAGATCAATATTTCCTTCGGGCGTTCGGTTAAACATAACCCCCATGCGATCTAAAAGATCAATAATAGAGGGGCCTGCTTCGCACATTTTTTTAGGAAGTTCTTGGTTGGCTAAAAAATCCCCACCATAAATCGTGTCATCAAAATGCTTTTCAACAGAGTCCCCTTCCCCTTTGGTATTTTTGGCTGCGTTGATCCCCCCTTGGGCGCACACCGAATGAGACCTCTTCACAGGCACTACAGAAAAAAGATCGACTGCACCACCAAGCTCTGCAATTTTAATCGTGGTCATGAGCCCGGCAAGCCCACCCCCTATGACGATAATTTTTGGTTTACTCATCGAAAAGCCCATAGGGCGTCTAGCCCAATATAAAGAAGCGCGACTCCAAGCCCTGCACAAACATATCCAGCAATCCGTTGAGATTTAGGCCCCACTGTAATTCCCCAGTGAACTAAAAAACTCCAAATTCCATTTGTAAAATGAAATACGGTGGCTGAGATTCCTACAATATAAAAAAGAAAGGCTCTGATATTGACCATTTCATTTGCCACCAGCTCAAAATCAACAGGTTTACCATTTAACGCAGTTTCAATACGAAATTCCCACACATGATATCCAATGAATACAAAAGCAATAATTCCGGTCACGCGCTGTAATGTATAAAGCCAGTTTCTTGCGTAGCGATAGCGCGAAGAATTATCTTTCCATGCCCACAAAAACACAAAACCAAAAAGTGCATGAAAAAGAAGTGGAACAAAAATAAACCCAACTTCAAGCGCAAAAAGATAGGGCATACTTTGGATCCACTCTATCTTTTCATTGTAAACTTCCGGGCCAAATGTAGCGAAAGAATTGGTAATTAAATGCTCTGTAAGAAAAACACCGACAGGAAATATGCCTAACAAAGAATGAATTTTTCGAACAAGAAAATTATTTTTTTTAAGCCATTCACGCATCAAAAATTTTGTAAACTATCCCCCAAAGATATGCAAGGGAAAACGCCCATTATTTAATGACCAAATTAATGAGCTTTCCTGGCACGTAAATCTCTTTCACAAGCTCTTTTCCTTCGAGATGTTTTTGGATCATAGGATGGCGGCGCACTTCCTCTTTAATTTTAATTTCAGATAAGTTTTTATCAATCTCGATATTGGCTCTGAGTTTTCCATTCACCTGAACAACTAAGGTCATCGTTGTCGTTTCAGTCCACTTCGCATCATAGGTAGGCCACTTGGTTTTAAAAATAGAGTCTTTGTGCCCGAGCTCATTCCACAATTCTTCAGCCATATGAGGAGCCAAAGGAGAAAGCAAAATTAAAAAATCTTCCAGCGTTTTTTGATCCACAGCTTTGCTTTCCTGGTCGGGATGAGAAACCACATTCATAAATTCCATAAAGGCGCTAATAATGGTATTAAATCTGAAAGATTCCATTCGCTCAGTCACTTTTTTAATGAGGAGATGACGCTCTTTTTGAATGAGTGGATCAGATTCTTTTCCACCTTTTTCTTTAACCGTTAGCACCCAATTCCACGCACGTCTTAAAAACTTATGAACCCCTTCTACGCCATTGTCATTCCACTCTGCTTCCTGTTCTGGGGGGCCAATAAAAAGCTCAAAAAGACGGATGGTATCTGCTCCATATTTTTGAACCAGCTCATCGGGATTAACGACATTTAATTTCGACTTTGACATTTTTTCAATTTTGCCTGTTTTTTCAGACCGACGACAGACCATCCCCTGATTAAAAAGTCTTAAAAAAGGCTCTTCAAATAAAACAAGTTCCAAATCGTATAAAAACTTTGTGAAAAACCGAGAATACAAAAGATGTAAAATCGCATGTTCGACCCCCCCCACATATAAATCAACGGGCATCCAATGCTTGAGCGCCTTGGACTCAAATGGGCCTGTGTCACATTTAGGTGAAGGATAGCGCAAAAAATACCAAGAGCTCCCCGCCCACTGAGGCATGGTATCGGTTTCTCGTTTGGCTTTTCCACCACACTTGTAACACTTTATATTCACCCACTCTGAAATGGTAGCTAGCGGAGACTCTCCGGTTCCAGAAGGCTCATAGCTTTGGACATTTGGGAGAAGAAGGGGCAACTCTTTTTCTTGAAGTGGAAGCTCTCCACAGCTCTCACAATAAATAATGGGGATAGGCTCCCCCCAATATCTTTGGCGTGAAAAAACCCAATCTCTGAGTTTATAATTGACCGTAGCCTTGGCAATTTTTTTGGCCGCCAAAGCCTCTGTGATTTTTTTCTTTGCTTCTTCAAAAGGAAGGCCGTTAAAGTTTCCAGAATCTTTTAAGGCTCCATCCTCCCCTATGA
>JACPSU010000151.1 GCA_016193105.1 Deltaproteobacteria bacterium
CAGTGTGTCTGAAGAATTTACTTTAAAATGATCCACTCGGCTTTTAAAAGTTCTAGCCAGTTGGAAAGTCAATGTTCGAATGGCTTTGGAGTCTACGATAGATTCTACGGAGTCTAATGCAAAGGTATTTGTAGAAAATAGGGTGAGAAGTAAAAGTGTGAGAATCGTTTTTTTCATGAGTGCCTCCTTTATAAAAGCTCAAAATGCGAAATATCTAAAATAGAGCCTTTGCGTTGTTGGGAAGGTTGAAACAGAGCTTTAACTTTGGTCCCTGTCTTTAATTTTTTTTCATCGCTGATAGCAAGGCGGTGGATGATCCCCCCCTCAAATCCTTTAAAAGTGATAAAGCCAATGAGCACTGGTTTTTCAAGGGGGCGATTATCTAAATCTACATAAACTTTTGTAAAGGTTTGAAGCTGGCCTTCTTTGGGAGCGACACGTTCTTCTGTGAGACGCGATAAGCAACGTTCACAAAAAAGTCGAAGCGGTAGAAACGTAAGCTTACATTTGGGACAAAAGCTTCCCCGAAACGGTTTTGACTTTATGATTTTCTAAATGTCGATCTAAAATGCTCATCGTTTTTCCTTAATACGGTTTAAAGTATTGAATATCTGTAATGGCGCCTGTTCTTTCTTCAGGGCGTTTCCAAACAGCCTTCACTTTCATCCCTATTTTAATTAATTTGGGATCGACTTCGTCAAGTAAATGTAAGATCCCATGTCCTTTAGTTGCTCCATCAATTTCAATCACCGCTGGAAGATGGGGCGTTTGCACGCGCTGGGCATCCCAATTGACGTAGCAAATCGAAAAAGTGTTGATCACTCCTGTCTCTTTGAGTTGTCTCCATTCAATGTTGGGAGAAAAACAAAGTTCACAAAAGACACGGGGAGGAATGACAGTGCGATTACATTTTTTGCAATGTGTCCCAAAAATTTTTCCTTTTCTTAACCCTTCTAAATAGCGGCCAATGCCAATGCCTGTATCCCAGGTATAATGGGCATTGGGATCTCCTCGGGTGAAAAGAACTTTTCCGCTCTCGATATCTTGTTTTGAAATGGTTGTTCCTTTAAGTTCCATATTTTTCCTCAGTTCCCAACGACAATGACAGTCCCCACTTGCATGAGATCCCCCCACGCTTGAGCCACTCCAGTTCTAGGGTGGCCTGGGACTTGTCTTTGTCCAGCTTCTCCTCGAAGTTGCCAAAAAAGTTCACATACTTTCATGAGACCTGCTGCTGCAATGGGATTGCCAACTCCCAAAAGTCCTCCCGAGGGACAAGAGGGCATATTTCCAGTTCGTGCAGTAACGCCATCTGCTGTGATTTGGGGAGCTTGCCCTTTATCGGCCAACAAAAGTCCTTCTAAATGATGAAGCTCTTTATATGCAAAAGGATCGTAGGGTTCAGCAATGTGAATTTCTTTTTTGGGTTCTCGAATTCCTGCCATCTTATAAGCCATGCGTGCAGCATTTTCGACATATTGGGGATAGGCTAGCTCTCGATTGGTCCAATAGGACGAATCCAAATTCCAACCGACCCCTTTAATCCACACCGGTTTATTTGTAACTTTTTTGGCTCTTTTCTCAGTAGCTAAAATGACTGCACAGGCTCCATCACTCGTGGGAGAAACCATTTCTCTGTGAACGGGCCAAGCTAAAACTTCAGAATTTAAAACTTCTTCTAAAGTAATTTCTTTTCCGAGTTGTGCCGCAGGGTGCTGAAGCGCATTATTTTTATTTTTTACAGAAACTTGAGCGATGTCTTTTAAATTAAGCCCATAGGTTTGCATGTAGCGATTCATCTCGAGAGCAAAAATCCAAAGTAAATTGGGTTTCAAAGGCCGCTCGGTCATGTTGTCAAAAATAGTGAGGAACGCGCCTTGAGGATGGGGTTGGCAACTAGACATTTTTTCTTCGCATACAACCAAGGCTGTTTCAAACTGACCTGAGGCCAGGTGATACCATCCTTGAATCGGAGCAAATACGCCGGTTCCTCCTCCGACATATCCACGCATATACGGTTTTTTCCAACCGCCACTGCCATCTAAAAGATATTCCCCTTTCATGTGAATACCATCAAAAGCATCTGGAGCTGTACCGTGGATGACGCAATCGATGTCATCTAAGGTCATGTTTGCGGAATCGAGTGCTGCACGCACAGCTTCAAAGGTGAGTTCTTTGGCAGTTTCTTGTGCGCGGCGCATAAATTTTGTCATCCCTGCGCCAACAATTGCAACTTTTGGTTTGGTGGACATATTCTTTACTTCCGACTGAAAATAAGGGTTGCGCCACTGGTCGTGGGAATTCCTCTCCACGAAAGTGCCAGCGCTGTGTTTGCTTTTTTAAGTTGTCTGGGGCCTGCTTCTCCTCGCAGTTGTTTTACAATTTCTAATGTTCGTAGCGATCCAGAGGCTTCAAGCAAAGATC
This sequence comes from Deltaproteobacteria bacterium, assembly GCA_016193105.1. Lineage (GTDB taxonomy): Bacteria > Bdellovibrionota > JACOXK01 > 2-02-FULL-40-11 > 2-02-FULL-40-11 > JACPST01. The sequence goes on from JACPSU010000151.1 coordinate 2,425, forward strand.
CCACCCCTAACGATCCTCCTGAAACATTCACAGGAGTTTTTCCGTCAGGATCTAGCTCCCCATTCATACAGGCACGCCCCGCGGTTCCATCTTTATAAACACCGATCGCTTCTAGATGTTCCAGCTCTTTATAAGAAAAAGTGTCGTCTACTTCAAAAAAATCAATTTGAGTTTTTGGATTTTTAATATTGGCTTGTTTATAGGCCATTTTTGCAGACAACTTTGCATAGTCGCAGCTTGCCCAATTTCTGGTTTCTAATGTAGGAGAGTCTGAAATCCATCCGCACCCTTTAATCCAGATCGGTTTTTTAGAGAGTTTCTTGGCTGTTTTTTGAGAAGCTAAAACAAAAACAACAGCACCGTCGACATGGTTTGCCATTTGAAGTTGGGTTAGGGGAGAAAAGGTAGGGGGGGATTCTAAAACTTCTTTTGTCGTTAGGGTGGCGCCAAAACAGCCTATGTCGTTTCTTAAAGAATTTTTTTTGTTCTTCACAACGACACTGGCGCATTGTTCTAGGGTTGTTTTGGTACGATTTAAAAAATTTTGCATTTCAAGCCCTGCAATATAAGTGGGATGCACATTTAAGGGTCTATTTAAAATGGGGTCGGTTGCGTAATTGATAATATGAGAAAGAGTTTTAATGTTAGAAGCTTTAGAGTGGGCTTCCACAACGACAATATCCATAAGTCCCGTTTGAATGTTCATCACAGCCGTTGCAAGTCCGTGGAGAGTGTCGCCTGTAATCGTATGCATCGGTTTTTGAACAGCCCCTAATTGATCTGGGGTATATTCATCAAAAATGGAAGTCCCTTCGATCAGATCTTCAGCGCAGGTGATAAAACCATTGATATCTTTATGAGAAGCTAAATTGGCGTCAGCGTAACTTTTAACCGCTGCCTCATAAATCATCTCTTTATACGAGACATCCGGTGTGAGTGGCCTCGGGGGCGTATACCCAACTCCAACAATGGCTACTTTTTCATAAAAGTTTTTTGGCATTACAGCAAAGAACTATAGTAAGAATGAGTTTTCTGTCAAGAAAGTTCTGTAATAGAAAAACTAGAATTGTCCCTGCCTAATTTTTTGCCAAATCTTTTTTTGTCTTGGGGTGAGGACTTTCTGTAAGAAGATATTGATTTGCTCAAGCCAAATTAGTTTTTCAAGAGCTGAAAAATGTTTGAATTGTTTTAATTTCTGAGAGTCTAATTCAAAGCTAAATTTTGTTTTATTTTTCATATCTTAATTTTTTTAAAGCCTTAATATCTGCTAAGTCTTGGGGGCGTCCAGCTTTCTTTTTAAGTTCAATTAAATGCTTTATAGAACATATCGGAATATGGGTGTCTTTTACTTTAACAATTTTTTTCTCTTTATTGAGCTCTTTAAATGGAATGGGTTCAGTCACAAAGACATCAATCAATCTAAAATGTTCTTTTTGGTGAAAGAAAGAAAAAACTTTCATGTTTTTCCCTTCAATCCATTCTTTTCTTTTTTCTGCATCGCCTAGTTGCTCAGGAGGTACAGGAACTTTTGGTTTGTATCCTAATCTTGTCATTGTTTTTGAAAACTTATGAATGTTATCTTTTTGAAGAGCAACAACTAAATCTAAATCGGCTGTTAAGCGTACAACCCCATGCAAAACGAGCGCTAATCCTCCCACTACAATATACTCAATTTTATCTTCTTCTAGCGCTTTGAACAAATCTTCATAGAAAAACATGGTTTCATTATAGCAAGATTATAAAAGCTGTATAGTAGAACTTTTTTTGTCCACAAAGTAGAGGGTGTTAAAAATTAAAATTTTTAAGATAGGTTGAGATTTCTTCGACTTCGCGTTTCATTTCTAAAAGCAAGACTTCTTTAAATTGTTCCTGCTCATCTTTGGAAATTGTGAGTAAAGAGTCACGTGCAGCTTGTGTCAGGGCAGCTTCAATCGTAAGCTGTAAGGAGCTATCTTCTGCAATGGCATGATGTAAGGAGTCTTTGAGATACGCTAGCTGTGATTGTATGGGATAAGAATCTAATGCCAGATAGAGTCTATGTCTGTGTTTAAGGGTAAAAAGGCATGCATCTGCTTCTTCGATTTTATCATACAAAGGTCCATCTAGGCTGAGGTAGAGGCTTATATAGTTTAAAAAAAGGCCCACTTGTGTAGCGGTGATTTCTTCGCCATTATAAACCAGGCGTTCGTCTGAAAGGGGGAAAATCCACACATGAGGGGTCGGCTTCAGATGGTGTTGTTTAAGTTGTTTTAGTTTTTCAGCATCAGATACTCCCTCAAAAATGTTTATGAGCTCTGTATTAGAAACAGAGGGGGAGATGCCAGATAGTCTTTTAATCAAAGTATAATATTTATTATAATTTTGAACATGTCCTAATTCATGAACTAGAATTATTACAAGATAAGGGGCTGAAGAAAAGGAATGATGAGAAAGTTTAATTTTTAAAGAAGCAGAGGTGTGCGCCACTCTAATGTAGGGTTCCGAAGTAGGAGTGGGATTAGAATTTGAAGGTTCTTCAGCTGTTTTTCGAGCTGGAAGTTCATCTACGATCTCAAAACTTCTCAGTCCTGAAGTATCTAGCTCAAATAAACTGATGGCTTTTTCCACAGCCTCATATAGAAGGCCGTGATCAATAGCATCTTGAATTAAGGTATACTTTTCAACACATTCTCGGCCACTACACTGAGAAATCAAGAGAGGCTGATCAGAGAGATCAAAGTGTCTGGTGCGGCGCATTTCATCATAAAATTTGCTTTGGGGATTGACGCAGCCAAAAAGGCATACGAAGAGGCCTAAAAATAAGAAGAAGGTTAGAATCATAGATCTATAAGATAAAGAAGGTCTCACGGGTAGGCTGCACAATAATATAGCATTTCAAGCGTGTCAAGTAGGGGGCTATTTTTGTTGTCTTATTAAAAACATTTTGTTGTCCAGATTGACAACAGGGGGTTTTAGGCGTAAAAAGCGCTCTCATGATTTTTGAACATTCGGATTATAGAAACTATCTCAAGGCAGAGCTTATTAAGCGCAGCCAAAGTAATCCCAAATATTCTCTTAGAGCGTATGCGCAGCAGTTAAAAATGAGTCCTGGGCAATTAAGTCGCGTTCTTCAAAATAAAAAAAGAATGTCTCATGAAAAGGCCTTAGAGGTTTCTTCACTTTTGAAGCTCAAAGGAAGTCGACGGGAATATTTTTGTCATTTGGTTCATTTGGATGCTACTAAAAATCTATTGGCTCGTGAATATATTGAAGCAAAGCTTAAAGATCTACATCCAAAAAAAGATTTTTATTCTCTAGATATAGACCAGTTTCGGGTGGTGTCTGAGTGGTATCATTATGCGATTTTGGAACTGACAG
>JACPSU010000152.1 GCA_016193105.1 Deltaproteobacteria bacterium
AAGGCTGTCAAAAACGCTAAAGGAAAAACAACATCTGCAACGACCGAAGGGTCGCTGACCCAAGATCCTTTTCTTGCCGTTCTTCAACAAGAACTTGCACAGCATTTTAAATCTAAGGTTAAAATTCATATCGGCGGGAAAAAAGGAAAGCTAGAAATTGAATTCTACGGTGAAGAAGACCTTAATCGCATCGTTTCTCTTTTAAAGGCGTAAAAAAAGAAAGGAACAAAAAATGCAACAGATTATACTGATTGGTGTTTTTTCGTTTTTTCTTGGAAATTTAGCTTTCTTAGAGGCACAGGTTCAAACATGGACCCCGGAAATGATTCAGCAGTTAAATAGCATCACAAAATCCCAGCCTACGATACTTAGGAAAGTAAATTCCAAGGACAAGGTGTTATTTAATACAGTTGTACATCACTTGAAACAGAAGAACACAACAGCCGCCGTTACATTTTGGAAGAAACTTCATAAAAGATTGAAAAGCAACATGGGAAAAGGCGACATCACAAAAGTCTTTTATGAAGCGCTTAGACAATCTCTGATCGAAACCCGACAGGATCAAGAATATTTCCTTCGAAAAATAGCATCTCATAATCAAAATAAAAAAGCACTGCGAGAGCATCTACGCAATCTAAATAACCAACAAAGAGAAGAAGGAAAAGGCATGTCTAAGGAAGAACTAGATCGTAAGAGGAAAGAAAGAGAAGCGCAACTGAATACAGCGGGTGACGATAAACAATTGGCACAGGCTGATGAACTTCAGAATACAAATGAAAAACTCAACCAAACGCTTAATATGATGTCCCAAATGTCAAAGGCTTTTGCGGAAACCAGCGAATCAGTCATTTCCAATATTAAGTAAGGCCTAATCTAAAGCATAATTTTTAAAAAAAGGTGTTGAAAAAACAAGGGAGTTTCAATAGGGTATTCCCTTTGTAATGTCATTAGATCTACCAAATTTTACGTTGATCATTCAGTTTGTGCTCTTTTTTGGAGCATTTCTGTCCTTAAATTACCTCGTTTTTACCCCCCTTCTAAAAGTGATTGAAGAAAGAAGAAAAAAAACAGTTGAAACATTTAAAAAAACAGAAGAGCTTTCCCAAAAAACAGCCTCTTTGTCTCACGAATATGATGGAAAATTAAAAGAATATCGAAGCCACCTAAAACAAAAAATAGAAGGTGCTAGGCAAGAATTTTTAAAGAATCAGGCACAAATATTAGAGAAGAACCGCGAAGACTTTTCTCAAAGCATGAAACGTCATCAAGCGGGGGTTCAGCAACAAGTTATATTGGCAGAAAAAGAATTAACCCAAGACATAGAAGATGCGTCTTTAGAAATTGCACATAAATTTGGGGTTTAAGACATGAGCGAAGGACATTCTATTCATATTTTTTCTCAAATTGTTTTTCCTCTGGTTAATTTTTTCATATTTATTGGGATTTTATTTTATGTCCTTAAAAAACCCTTTAAAAGTTTTCTAAAAGAGAGGAGTCTTCACGTCGAAAAGTCAATCCAAGATGCCCAATCTTCTTTTGGAAGCGTGCAAGAACAGCACGAAAAAATAAAACAAAAACTAGAGCATTTTGAGGAAGAAAAAAAGCATATGTTGCAAACAGCAGAAAAAGACATCATGCAGCTTAAGAAAAAAACAGAGACGGCCATGGAACAGTTGGTTGAAACGATGAAACAAGAACATGAACAAAGGCTTGGGGAGGAAGTGCGAAAGGCCGCAGAAGCTTTGCGAAAAGCCGCCACAAAAAAAATTATTGAACGTTCCCAAGCACTAATTCAAAAAAATCTAAAACTCAAAGAACAAGAACAGTTAGTTGAAGAATACTTAGAAAGGGGACGCCAATGGCAATCCGGGTCTCAGAGCGCTACGCCCGAGCGCTCGTAGAGTGGGTGCTGGAAGAGAAAAAGGAAAAAGAAGTCCGACAAGAGCTTGAAAAGATTTCTCATCTTTTGAAGGATTCTCCAGATCTTCAAAAGCTTTTATTGAGAAAAGTTTTTAGTGGCACAGAAAAAGAAGCAGTTCTTAAAGAAATTTTGGTTCAAATGAAAACATCGCTGCTTTCTAAAAATTTCTTACTCTATTTGGCTAAAGAGGGACGTTTTTATTTATTTTCAGAGGTTTTTAAAGAATTTTGTCACAGACTAGACGAGCTCGCCCAAGTAAAAGAGGCGCAGGTTATGAGTGCAGCGGAGCTTTCCAGGCCATTTCAGAAAAAAATTGAGGAAAAATTTGAACGGTGGGTGGGAAGAAAACTAAGAGTTTCTTATGAAATAAACCCCGCTCTTTTAGGAGGGGTGATTACAAAGATTGGAAATGTTGTTTTTGACGGTTCTGTTCAATCACAGCTTAAAAACTTAGAAAGCCAATTGGCTAAATGAAGGAGCCAAGAAAAGGAGATAGATATGGAAATTAGAGCAAGCGAAATTAGCCGAATTATTAAAACTCAAATTAAAGACTTTGAAAAAAAGATTGATGTTGCAGAAATAGGAACGGTTCTTTCTGTCGGAGATGGGGTTGCCCGAATCTACGGTCTAGATCAAGTAATGGCTGGAGAGCTGGTGGAGTTTTCTAATGGCGTTAGGGGCTTGGTGCTTAATCTTGAGGGAGATAACGTAGGTGTGGCCGTCATGGGAGAAGACATTCAGATTAAAGAAGGGGATACGGTTCGAAGAACCCAAAAGATTGCTGAGGTTCCTGTTGGAGAAGAGCTTTTAGGGCGAGTCATTAATGCCTTAGGAGAGCCCCTAGATGGTCGGGGAGAAATCAGAGCTAAAAATACCCGCCGGATTGAAATTAAAGCTCCTGGAATTGTAGATCGTCAATCTGTGAAAGAGCCGCTCCAAACCGGAATTAAGGCTATTGATGCCATGACTCCGATTGGGCGAGGCCAAAGAGAGCTTATTATTGGAGATCGACAAACCGGAAAGACAGCTGTGGCCGTAGATACGATCATTAATCAAAAAGGACAGGATGTTTTTTGTATTTATGTGGCCATTGGGCAAAAACAATCTACAGTAGCGCAAGTCGTAGATAAATTAAAGCATCATGGAGCTATGGAGTATACAATTGTGGTCAGCGCAACGGCTTCGGATCCTGCTCCTTTGCAATTTTTAGCCCCCTACTGCGGAGTGACGATGGGAGAATATTTTAGAGATACCAAACGTCACGCTCTTATTATTTATGATGATTTAACCAAGCAAGCACAGGCTTATCGGCAACTTTCCCTTCTTTTAAGACGCCCCCCCGGGCGCGAAGCATATCCTGGAGATGTGTTTTATCTGCATTCTAGACTTTTGGAACGTGCCGCAAAGCTTTCAAATGAAAAAGGGGGAGGATCTTTGACCGCCCTTCCTATTATTGAAACTCAAGCTGGAGATGTGTCGGCTTATATTCCGACCAACGTTATTTCTATTACAGATGGACAAATCTATTTGGAAACAGATCTCTTTTATTCAGGGATTCGCCCCGCTGTAAACGTGGGGCTTTCAGTATCTCGAGTAGGAGGTTCAGCTCAGATTAAGGCCATGAAACAGGTGGCGGGATCTTTAAGGCTTGATTTGGCTCAATATCGAGAGTTGGCTGCTTTCTCACAATTTGGGTCAGACTTAGATAAGGCGACTCAGGATCAACTCAACAGAGGAGCCCGACTGGTAGAGCTTTTAAAACAAGGACAATATCAACCGCAGCCCGTTGAAAAACAGGTCCTTGTTATTTTTGCTGGCATCAGTGGTCTTTTGGATTCAGTTCCTGCTAAAGAGGCCGTGCGTTATGAAAAAGAGCTTTTAGAGTATTTTGATTTAAAACATGAAGCGCTTCTTAAGGAAATTAAGACCAAAAAACAACTGGATCAAGATCTCAAGGAGAAGATTACAAAGAGTATTAAAGAATTTAATGAAAGCTTTAAATAGAAAAGTATGGCGAGCTTAAAGGACATTCGGCGCCGCATTGGCAGCGTTAAAAATACGCAGCAAATTACCAAAGCGATGAAAATGATCGCAGCGGTAAAGCTTCGTAAGGCCCAAGATCAAATTTTGGCCGCACGCCCCTATGCCCATGAGCTTCTTGAGGTGATTTCAAACCTCTCTCTTCATGGAGAGGGACGATACCACCCCCTTTTGGTCCAAAGACGCCCCAATCGTGTGCGACTTGTCATTGTAACTTCAGATCGCGGACTTTGCGGCAGCTACAATAGCAATATCATTCGGAGAGCTGAAAAGTTTCTTCATGAAAAAAAAGATACTTTTAGAGAGCTCAAAGTTTCTTTTGTAGGTCGCAAGGGGCATGAATATTTTAAAAAACGGCTCTCTTCTGATGTTTTAGATAAATTTTATCCAGAGGTGATGGCTCGCCCCTCTTTCGAAAAGACAGCAGCCATAGCCAATGAGATTATGGAAGAATTTTTAAAAGAAAAATTAGATCACGTTTATTTTATTTATAATGAGTTTAAATCTGCTTTAACTCAAAAAGTTGTTGTAGAAACGCTTTTGCCAGCCAGGCCCGCAAAAGAAGGGTCACTGACCCAAGGGTCGATGACCCAGGGGTCTTCTAATTTTCAAAAAGTAGATTATTTGTATGAGCCCTCTCGAACAGAGGTCTTGGGTGCCCTTTTGCCCAAACATGTTCGTATTCAAGTATATCGAATTTTATTAGAAGCGATATCTTCAGAGCATGGAGCTCGGATGACATCGATGGATTCTGCAACTTCAAATGCGGGAGAAATGATTTCAAAACTTACGCTGCAGGCTAATCGTGT
>JACPSU010000053.1 GCA_016193105.1 Deltaproteobacteria bacterium
AAGCAACCATGTCTACGGGGCCAAACTCTGCCTATGGGCTGTGTACGTCTCGGATTAAGGCAGAAGATATTCAACATTTGGATCTTTCAAGCTGGAGAGTGGCCTTTAGTGGGGCCGAGCCTATTTCTGTCCCCACGATTGAAAAGTTTATTAAGCGTTTTGAACCCTACGGATTTAACCCCAAAGCCTTTGTGGCTGGGTATGGAATGGCAGAAAACTGTTTGGCCATTTCGTTTATGGAGCCTGGGGAAGGATTAAAATATGACTCTGTTCAAAGAGCAGAATTTGAAGAGCATAAAAGAGCGATCTCAGCTGACCCGACACAAGAAAAAAATGTTTTAAGCTTTGTCTCTTGTGGAAAGCCTGTGAAAGATCATGAGGTCATTATTGTGGATGAAAACGACAAGATTCTTCCTGAAAGAACTGTAGGGGAAATTGCCATGCGTGGGCCTTCAATGATGACCGGCTATTATCAAAAAGAATATGAAAGCCAAAAAACGATTCGTCACGGCTGGCTCTACACAGGAGACTTAGGTTACTTTGCCAATGGAGAGCTTTTTATTGTGGGGCGTAAAAAAGAGATGATCATTAAAGGGGGGCGTAACTATTGCCCCTATGACATGGAGCGGACAGCAGAAACGGTACCCGGTGTTCGGCCAGGCAATGTGGTTGCGTTTGGAGTTTTTGATGAGATGACAGGAACAGAAAAAGTTTTGGTTTTGGCAGAAGTAAAGCCTGAGTTTTATAAAGATAAAAACTCCATTGTTTCTCAAATCGCAAAATCTGTGATGCAGTCTGTAGGGATTGCTCCAGATAAAGTTGTGATTTATCCCAGAGGATTTTTAACCAAAACCACAAGTGGGAAACTTCAGAGAACAAAGTATCGAGAACTTTATCTCAAAGGAAAACTCAAAGATAAGATTTCTTTAAGAGATCGTTTTCAGTATTTTAGGTTTAGAGTGAATCTCTTGATTAGCATGTTATTTTATTTTGTAAGTTCTAAAATCAAGGGGGCGCGTCCCCAAGGGACACGTTCCGAAGGAAAAAATTCATGACCTCGGCTGAAATTCAAAAACATCTTGAGGCGTCTATCTTAAGTGTGCGAAAAGATGTCCATCGTTCCCAACTTAAAGACGAAGCTACGTTCAATGAAGATTTAGGTTTTGATTCGATGGGACTTGTGGCTTTGGCTTCAGAGATGGAAAGGCGCTTTGGGCGGTCTTTGCCTTTAGCCCAGTGGTTAGAATCTAGGAGAAATCAAGCTTTGAGTCTAGGTTCTCTGATTCATTTTTTAGAAGACGCATTTAAATAAGCAAAAAAACGATTCAGTCCTTCTTCCGTAGAAATTTGGGGAGTATAGCCAAAATCTTCTCTGGCTCGGCTAATATTATAGGTATGTGTGGTGGAAAGTTGTTTTGCGACCATCCGAGTCATTGGAGGTTCCCATGGAAGATGAAGTATCGTGTAGAAAGTTTCAAGTGCGGCCCCTATACGATAAACCGTTTGGGCAGAAATATGCTGTGTGAGAGGGGCAATGCCTGCTCCTTTGAGCACTAGGTTCATCCATTCCCACATGACTACCGGTTTTCCTTGGGTGATATAATAAGCTTTTCCGCAAACACGGGAGGTGGAGGTTAAAGCATCTGCAGCTAGAAGATGGGCTTGGGCTACATTTTCAACATAGGAGATATCTGTGAGATTTTTTCCATCTCCGATAATCCGAAGTCGTCCTTTTTTAGCTTGTTCAATCACTCGAGGAAGAAGATAGGGATCTCTGGGGCCCCAAATCAGATGAGGGCGTAGAGAAACTGTGAGGAGTCCTTTTTTATCATTGGCCTTTAAAACCAGCTGTTCAGAAATGGCTTTGGTTTGAGAATAAGGTGAAAGAAATGTTTTTGGATAGGGGGTCGTTTCATCCACATTTACTTGATCTTCTCCGGCATAACATACGCTGGAAGAACTTGTAAAAATAAGTTTTGGAATTACATGCTTCCAACAGCTTTCTAAAATGTTTTGAGTCCCAATCACATTTGCATGATAAAAATCTCGATATCGTCCAAAGGCCCCCACCTTAGCAGCGGTATGGAAAACGACATCGATATCCTTACAAGCACGTTCAATATCCTCTTGATTTTGAATATCTCCTTGGACGCATTCCGCTCCTAACTTTTGTAGAGCAGGATAGGCATGTCTGGCCAAAATACGCACTTCGGCTCCTCGTCGCAGCAGTTGCTCAACGATTGTTCGTCCTAAAAATCCTCCTCCCCCTGTAACCAGAGTTTTCATGAAAGAAATTGTTCTCTTGCCCACTGGGCTAGTTTTTCGCGATTGATTTTAGCATTATGCCGAATATCGACGGGAAAAGAAGGGTAAAAAAGAATATCATGAATTTCTTGGGTATGGGGAAAACGTCTACCTAAGACTAAAAGTTCTTGAGTGAGTTTGAGTTGAGCTTTTTTGTCTTTCAATATTTTTTTGTCATGAGGTTCGATGATCATCACCGGTTTTTTACCAACTCCAACTAAAGCTGAGCGAAAAACAGCAGGGTGTTGATTAAAAATGCTTTCGCAGGGGATCGTAAAAAGAGTTTGATTATAGGTTATTACCCGATGGGCTTTTCGGCCACAGAACCAAAGACGGTTTTGAGAATCTAGATAGCCCACATCCCCCATGCGATGCCAAAAACTGCCATTCGAATCTTTAATTTTTGCCAAAGTTGTTTCTTGAGGGCAGTTCAAATAGCTTTGGGTAATATTTTCTCCTTTGACAACAATTTCTCCAATGGTGCCCGGTGTTGTCTTTAGATTTTCATTCCAAAGTGAAATCGGAGAATCTGTAATTTTTATAATGGCCACCGTTATGCCAATAAAAGGATGTCCCACGCATGTTCCCTTGCCTTCTCGACTAAATTTTAAAGTTTGAGTGAGAATTTCTTTGCCTCCAATGGAAGTGGCAGGGAGTGCTTCTGTGGCTCCATAAGGAGTATACACTTCTGCATTATTCAAGAGTATTTTTTGAAAGTGCTCTAAAAGAGTGGCAGGAACTTTTGTTCTACGCAAAACTTTGTGACGCGATTCCAAAGAGCGGGGGAACCAAAGCTATAGGTAACGTGATATTTTTGAATGGGTTCCACAATATTTTTAGGATTTACAAGGGCGGGCTTTGTAGGATCCATATCTGGAATAATACACGTTGTGGACATGGCCACACTAAACAGAGCAAAGAGAGGAAAGGTCGGAAGATCGACTTCGGATTCTTGGATCTTGTAATGGTTTTTAAGCATCTGAATTTGGGCTTCAAACATTCCATGTGTATAGACTACTCCTTTAGGCATCCCCGTAGAGCCTGTCGTAAAAATAATGGCTGCAGTGTCTGCGTTTTCTGTGGGCGCTAAAGAAAAGGAAGGAATGTTTTGGGAACTGGGGATGAGCGTAGAAAAACCTAAATATTTTAAAAGGGAAGCTCCTTTTCCTATGACCAAATTGATACGAGAGGTTTGAAAAGAAGAAGGCCAAAGGAGTCTAAGTAAGTGTGCTTTGGGAATTCCAATAAAGCCGTGAGGAGCAACCGTTTTAATACAGGTTTTTAAATAATTTTTTCCAATTCCAGGATCGATTAAAACAACGCTGGCGCCAATTTTAAGAAGCGCAAAGGTGAGGGCTACAAACTCAAATCCTGGTCGAACCATGAGGATAATTCTGTGGTCTTTATAAATACCATAGGATGAGAGTTGGTCAGCAAAATCATCACAGAGGGTGTTGAGTTCAGCATAGGTGAGTTTTTTATTTTTAAAAAAAATCGCATCTTGATTTGGAGAGGTCTTAGCTCTTTGGGGCAAATAAGAAGCAATATTCATAGAGGATTTCGAGCAAGAAATGTTTCAACCCAAGGGATAATTCGATCATACGCATCTTCAACGACGTAGTGGCCAGCATCAGGGATGAGTTTAACCGAAGCATAGGGA
>JACPSU010000153.1 GCA_016193105.1 Deltaproteobacteria bacterium
CTCTTGAAGTTTTTCTCGGTCATAATCAGAATCCGTTTGTTCAACTTGGGCTCTGATTTGTTTCACACGAGCTTCAATGTCTGACTTTTTGCCTTTGCCATCGATCAAAGTTGAATTGTCTTTGTCGATTTTAACTCGTTTGACTTGTCCTAAGTGCTGAAGGGTCACATTTTCTGTTTTAAGTCCTACATCTTCAGAGATCACTTGGCCACCGGTGAGAGTCGCAAGATCTTCGAGCATAGATTTTCTACGATCGCCAAATCCCGGAGCTTTCACGGCTGCGCACTTAATGGTGCCACGAATTTTATTCACAACTAAGGTTGCCAAGGCTTCTCCTTCGACATCTTCAGAAACAATGAGAAGAGGTCTTCCAGATTGAGCCACTTTTTCTAACACAGGCAAAAGCTCTCTTAAGTTAGAAAGCTTTTTCTCATGAAGAAGTATGTAGGCATCCTCTAAAATGACTTCCATTCTTTCAGGATCTGTCACAAAGTAAGGGGAAAGATAACCGCGGTCAAATTGCATCCCTTCAACCACTTCTAATGTGGTATCCATGGTCTTAGATTCTTCAACCGTAATGACTCCTTCTTTACCCACTTTGTCCATGGCTTCAGAAATAATTTTTCCAATATTATCATCGCCATTGGCAGAAATTGTTCCCACTTGGGCAATTTCTTTTCTGTCTTTTACTTTTTTGCTAAGTTTGCTGAGCTCTTCAATAACCACACTGACAGCTCTATCGATTCCTCGTTTGAGCTCCATGGGGCTATGACCTGCAGCCACAGCTTTAGATCCTTTTCTAAAAATAGCCTGGGCTAAAACAGTTGCTGTTGTGGTACCATCTCCAGCTGTATCACTGGTTTTGGAGGCCACTTCTTTCACCATCTGAGCTCCCATATTTTCAAATCTATCTTCGAGCTCGATTTCTTTGGCCACAGAGACACCATCTTTTGTGACAGTGGGTGAACCAAAGGATTTTTCTAAAATCACATTACGGCCTTTAGGCCCTAATGTAACTTTCACCGCATTGGCCAGGACATCTACTCCTTTTAAAATAGATTGTCTGGCTGTTTCGCTAAATTGAATAATTTTAGACATGTTTTTATTTCCTCCTTTTTAATTATTTCTGAATGACGCCTAAAACATCTTCTTCTTTAAGAATCAGATGTTCCGTGCCATCTAATTTAATTTCTGTTCCAGAGTATTTGGTAAAAAGAATTCTCTCCCCCACTTTGAGTTCGAGACGTCTTTTAGAGCCATCTTCCAACACTCTTCCATCTCCCACAGCCACAATTTCTGCCTCTTGGGGCTTTTCTTGTGCTGAGTCTGGGATAATAATCCCACCTTTTGTTTTTTGTTCTTGTTCAAGACGCTTTACGAGAATACGATCTCCTAACGGTCTAATTTTCATAACTACTTTCTCCTTTCTTGAAAGTTCATAAAGTTAAACAGATGCCTAATATGCGCATATTCTTAACTGTGTCAAGGGGCAAAACGTGACTTTTGCCCTCTTTAACCCTATATTGATTTGTGATATAGGTTAAAGTCTTATGGCCCATAAAAATTTTAAGAAAAACTCCTTCCCCCAAGTTATCTCTCCTAGTGAACGGTATATCCAAGAAGTCTTGAGATATCCAATGCTTAGCAAGGATGAGGAATTTGAGCTTGCCATTCGCTATTGGAAAAACAAGGACCTTGAGGCGGCCCATAAACTGGTCACATCCAACCTTCGGTTTGTCATTAAAATTGCCAATGAATATGCCAACTATGGGTTAAAGCTGATGGATGTTGTTCAAGAAGGCAACATTGGCCTTATGAGGGCTGTCAAAACCTATAACCCTTATAAAGATACTCGGCTCATCACCTATGCCGTATGGTGGATTCGTTCCTATATCCACGATTATATCCAACGAAACTGGAGCCTCGTAAAAATTGGAACCACCCAAGCGCAACGAAAACTTTTTTATAAACTCCAAAAAGAAAAACAAAAACTGGATCAATACGATCTTGAATATTCTCCAAAACTTCTCGCTCAAAAACTGGGGGTTCGAGAAAAAGATGTCATTGAAATGGATCAAAGGATGCATTCCCGAGATCTTTCTTTGGATGCTCCACTCAAAGAAGGCGAAGATAAAAGTGCCAGAATTGACTTTATTGTGGATGACAAAGGAAATGCAGCACAATTTTTAGAAGAAAAAGAAGAATCGCTCCTCATGACCAACAAACTGAAAGAATTTGAAAAAACTCTAAAAGAAAGAGATCTATTTATTTATAGAAAAAGACTGGTCGCTGAAAAACCGATGACACTTCAATCCATTGCCGATAAATATAAAATCTCTAAAGAACGTGCCAGACAACTTGAAGAAAAAATTAAAAACAATTTAAAAACTTTTCTATCGTAAGACCGAAAAGAAAAGGGGCAATCGTTGAGAAGATAAATATTGATACGCGGCGAGCTTATCTAGGGCACGTCCTAAAGATCCACGAACCCCAACCCAGCCTCCAAACCAAAGCCCTACAAAACGAGAGGTGTCTACATTAGACATCAGCCACGCCAATTCATCTTGAGGATAAGAGTGCGCTAAATTTTGATCAAAATACATTTCGAGCTCTTCTACGGCTGGAACAAAACGCTCTCTTAATGCCAATTCACTCACTTTGGAAATTTTTTGATTTTGAAGGCCATATAAAGCTTCTTGATTGAGTCTTGTACGAACGATAAGCATCTGACGTTCTGAAACAAGTTTCTGAGCTAAGCTTTGACGCGTTGTAAAATAAAAAGTCTTACTTGCATGGCCTGGAACCCAGGCTTTAGCAGCATTGGTTTCAATGAGCTGCATCGTTTCTTGCCAAGTTGCTCCAACTCCCCACTTTGCTTCATGCTCCCCCAATTCGCGCGTTAAGAGCCGTGTCCACTGATCGACAGTGGAGGTTAATTTTTTCACAGAAATAGATCGATCCACAGCTTCTAAATAGGCCTTCCTTAACGCTTCAGGAGGGAGCGCTAGAAGTTCATTGCCAGGTCTCCATGTCCGAAAACGTGTAGGAATATAGAGTTTTTTTAACGCCGCTGTGATTCCAACACGCCGGGTAAACGGAAGGCTTTGGCTATAAACACGATAACTTTGAGAAAGCATTCCACGAACAAAGGCATATTGAACGGGAAGAAATAGTAAAAAACTAGCCTGTGCTACTCGAAGTTCTAATTTATTTTTTAAAATATCGGGATGGTGCCTAAATCCCAGAGAGGAATCCTTAGAAGTTGCCGCTTCTTCTTTTAATAAATCTAAGACTGTAATGGCCCCTTCTTCCCTCCCTTGAATATGAAACTCACTCCAGTTTTCTAAAGAAGCGATGACCCGCTCTTCATCCCAAAAGTATCGTTTGGCATGCCCCCCCATCCACCAAATGGCCAAAGGGGCCGCCGCGATTCCAAAAACATGTCCACTTTTTAAAAGAGAATGAGGAAGTACTTTAGCTAGGCGTCCTCCTAACCACCAGGGGAGTCTACTCAAAGGTCCCGACACAAAAGAAAGTCCAATGACGGTCAAAAATCCATATCCTACAGCTTTTTCAAATTTTCCCTCTGAAAGCTCTTGGTGCAACTCGGCCATAATATTTTCATTCATCTTGTCAAACCCGGGAAACTTAGAAAGAGCCATTTTTCGAAAACTCGTGTTGGCTAATAAAAACTCAAGTCCTTCGGGTGTTTTAGGATCTAGCTTACAAAAACGATCGACTTCATATTCTACGAGTTGCTTCTTATTCCAAATGGCTCGCTGGACAAGTTCTATACGCACATCATGAGATTTGTTTTTCTCAACCGTCTCAGACAAGTGCACATATAAAGGTTTTGAATGCCCTTGATATTCAATCTCCGTTTCCAGTAAGGGCTCTTGCACCACAAAAAGTCCACGAACAGCTTCTTCAAACAAGACTCTTTGTTTAGACTCTTTAAATACTTCAGACAGATGTGGCGTACGCGTGAGCCCAAACACGAAAGCTATTTTTTTCATATCTTCCTTAATTTTTTCTTCTCCTGTAAACGACAACGCCCACTCTTGATACCGATAGAAAGCCGCCTCATACGTACTATTTTTCTCAAAAATAACTTTTTCTATTTCATCAAAGGATTTCTTAGAAATCGCATCGGTCAGCTGCGGGGCAAAAACCAAAGAGGCTATTTTAAAATTTTCTGACGTGTCATCCAATGGGGGCAAGGAAGAAAGAGAACCTCCCGCTTTGAGCTCGGCAATTTTTTGATCCTGATCGATCACTTTTTGAGTTAATTCTAAATATTTTTTTAGCTGATCTTCGATAAAAACTTTTGGCTTTGCTCTACCCAGAAGATCTTTTTCCACTTCCCGTAGTGTGGTTTTAGACTCTTCATAAATCTCATAGATACGGTGGCTGGCTGTTTTTAGCATCTCATCCTCTAACAATGAGCGAGACATCTCTTCTGCTAGAGCTACAATCTGACTTTTAATTTCTGAATCCACATAGGCTTTTGAATCCCAAAGAGTCCTCTCAACAATCGTTAGCAATAATATCTTTTTTGTCCCAACAAGTTGTTTAAAAATTTCAAACTCAATTTCCTCTTGAGTGCCTGCCCATACAAATGGAATTTTATTTTGACTCTGAAAATACCAACTGATCGCATACGTTGTGAACTCATTTTCCAACCCTTGCATAATGTGAACCATTTTTTGAATCTGAGCTTGGGCTTTTTCAGGGCCTTGGGCCATCAGCCACTCTTGTTCTTGTTTCCAATCCGGAATAAGCTCTAAAAGCTTTCGCACAAAAGGCTCCGAGATCAATATCGGGATTTGAAATACTGTATCGGTCCTAAGCATGGTGTAAAACTGAGCTTCAAAAAGAGCTCGCAAAGCCACCTTTTCTTTTTCAGCCAAAAGATGGGGGATCGTCAAAGGATGAAGGGTTTGGTACTCCCCCTGACAGGAAAGAGGAAGCACAGATAAACGTTTCGCAGGGGGGTGCAAAGAAGAAATCCAAAGTGAATCGAGAGTCTCCCACTCGGCAAGAGATAAATCAATCGCCACACGTTTTAAAACATTTTTCCACCCATCTTCACTTTGATCTAAAGCTAAAGCTTCAAGCTCTAAAGTTTGTAGATCGCTCAACTTTGGAATAATCTCATCATACGTGTCATTTGGCACCACATAATAGCGATCAAAAGAAACAAAACGTTTAAAATCTTTTTTACCCTGTTCTTTTAACTTTAGGTAAGAAGGAGAAGTCACATTCCAATGAAATGCCATCCTTATTTTATCAAATTCTTTTCGAACGTCTTCAAAACCTAAAAATATTTTTTCCTTTTCAACAAGAGTTGGACTGTCTGAGCCTGTAAGCAGAGGATCTAAGAAAATACGTTCCTCATTAGGGATCGGTTCAAAACCTTTAACATCTTTGATCATCGCATCCTCTAACTGAGAAATATAAAATTCTAAACCAACATGATCCCAACTTAAAAGAGGAGCCTCTAATATTTTTTCGGTAAAATTTTTAAGAGTATAAAAAGCCTCTATAGCTTTTTCTTGTTCCCCTGCTTTAAAAAGATTTAGAACCTCTTCTTTAAGTTGATGAAAGTCTCGTAAAAGCTTTCGGGTTCCTTGGAAATCTTTTGAGGGAGCGGAATTGCCAAAGATCAATGGCAGATCAAAATCTTGAGATTCTTGTGAAAAGGCGGAATGAAAGGGAGATGCTAAAATTGCTACGGCCAAAAGAACTGAAAAACACTTTTGAAAGACCAAAAACTCCCCCTTAAAAAACACTCCTTTATACCACAAAAACAGCTATTATTGAAGAGCCTTAGGAATATTTTATAACTTATTGAAATTACTTATAAAAGGCGGCGGGCGGAATTGAACCGCCGGTGTCAGTTTTGCAGACTGAAGCCTTACCACTTGGCTACGCCGCCCCAAGAATCATTCAAGGACGAATAGTTCCCTTCTATCACAAAGTATTGGGAATTTGCAAAAAGAGTTCTTGCCGCGCGCAGCCCGGTGTATTAAAAA
>JACPSU010000066.1 GCA_016193105.1 Deltaproteobacteria bacterium
ACTCGAAGTTGCCATTGTATTAAAGCGCACAGAAAGTAGAGATGCATTTGTGAGTGTTGAGTTTAAAAAAATAAAAGAGATGCCTTCGGGTGCAATCCTAGGGACCAGTAGCCTTCGTCGTAAAGTTCAAATCAGACATGCGTATCCCATGCTTCAAGTGGTTGATATTCGTGGGAATGTCGATACTCGCTTAAAAAAATTGAGAGAAGGGGTGGTGCAAGGGCTTGTGCTTTCTGCTGTAGGATTAGAGCGCTTAAATTTACAAAATAAAATTAACGACTATTTAGATTTTATTCCTGCCGTGGGTCAAGGAGCGATGGTTTTAGAAATTCGTAAAGCCGATCGCTCTTTAAAAGAAGCTCTTTCTTTTTTACATGATGAAAAAACAGCCAAAGAAGTTTTTTTAGAACGCTTATTTTTAAAGCATATGGGAGGAGGGTGCCAAGTTCCTCTTGGGGCGATAGCTCGCTGTGAAAAAAAAGAATTTTTCATGGAAGCGTTTATTGGAAGTCTTGACGGCAAGCAATTTTTAGAGCATAAAATTAAATGTTTGTTTGTGGATGCTGAAAAAGAGGTGCATTCTTTGTCGCAAGTTTTTTTAAACAGAGGCGCCCAGTTCTAAAGAGAAATTTTGGAAAAGGTATGTCAGTAACAAAAAGATTACCCCTTAAAGGCAGAACCATTTTGGTGACGCAAGCTCAAGCGCAATCCAAGCGTTTTACGATGCTACTTAAGCAAAAAGGGGCAACGGTCCTTCATTGTCCGACCATTGAAATTATTCCTTTAGAATCTAAAGAAACGACTGCTTTTCTTAAGAAAATTTGCGACTATGACTGGCTTGTTTTTATGAGCCAAAATGCGGTGTATTATTTTTTTGAACAATTAAAAAAACATAAGATCAGAAAACAAAGTCTTCAAGGGTGTCGGATTGCGGCCATTGGAAAAATTACACGAGAAGCATTAAAGCAGCATAAACTGAGGGTCAATTTAACCCCCTCTGTCTATCAATCTGAAAGTTTGGCTGTTGCTTTTAAAGGAACCGTGGATGAAAGAAAGTTTTTAATTTTATCTTCTTTGAATGGGCGAATGGTCTTAAAAGAAGGATTAGAAAAAAGGGGAGCTCAAGTGAATGTGTGTCCTTTATATAAAACAGTGGTCCCTGTAGAAAATGCCAAGATACTCATGAAATATATTTGTGAAGAGCGCATTGATGCTGTAACGTTTACGAGCCCCTCCACATTTGAAAATTTTTTAACCATGCTCAATCCAGATCAACAAAGATATTTGAGAATCCATTTGGAAACTCTTACGATTGCTACGCTAGGAGATGTGACGGCCAAAGCGGTGGAAGATCGAGGATTGCGTGTGCGTGTGAGACCCTCCGAATTTACAATCCCTTCCTTTGTAAATACACTAAGCCGGGAACTTTAATGTTTTCAGAAATTAGAATGCGGCGTCTGAGAAGTAATGAGAACTTAAGACGTTTGGTTCGAGAGACCCAATGGTCTGTAGATAATCTTTTATATCCTATTTTTGTTGTGCCTGGGAGTGGGGTGCGACAAGAAATTCCATCGATGCCAGGTATTTATAAATTGTCTGTCGATCAAGTGATTCGTGAAGTTCAAGAAGTCGCTGAGTTTCGTATTCCAGGAGTCCTTCTTTTTGGCCAACCTCATACGAAAGATGCCAAGGGGAGTGAGAGCTATTCCGATCAGGGGGTGGTGCAGCAAGCTGTTCGTGCGATTAAATCTCAGCTTCTTCATGTGCTGGTTGCAACCGATGTCTGTTTGTGTGCCTATACCACGCAAGGCCATTGTGGGTTGGTGGATAAAAACCAAATTGTAAATGATGCGACGTTAGAAGTTTTAGCTAAGATTGCGACTTCTCATGCGCATGCGGGGGCAGATCTTATTTCTCCTTCGGATATGATGGATGGACGTGTGGCCGCCATTCGTTCCTCTTTAGATGAACAGGGATTTTCCAATTTACCCATCATGGCGTATTCAGCTAAATTTTCTTCTGCTTTTTATGGACCTTTTCGGGATGCTCAAGGATCCACCCCTCAATTTGGCGATCGTAGATCCTATCAGCTTGATCCAGCCAATGGTCGCGAAGCACTTCGTGAAATTGATTTGGATATTAGCGAGGGAGCTGATATTGTCATGGTCAAGCCCGCACTTGCCTATTTAGATGTCATCGCTCGGGCAAAAGAAATAACAGATCTTCCCATTGCGGCCTATCAAGTGAGTGGAGAATATGCGATGATCAAAGCGGCAGCCGAGAAGCAATGGTTGGATGAAGAAAAAGTGATGATGGAATCGTTGCAATCCATTCGTCGTGCAGGGGCCAGTATCATTATTACCTATTTTGCAAAAGAGGCCGCTCGACTTCTGACAAGATGACACCTTCCACCCTCTGTTTAATTGACGGTAGTTCCCAGTTTTATAGAGCATTTTTTGCCATTCGTCCGCTCACAACCTCTAAGGGACTTCATGTCAATGCCGTCTACGGCTTTACCACGATGCTTTTAAAAGTGCTCAAAGACTTAAAGCCTGATTATGTCTCCATTGTTTTTGATTCGGCTAAAAAAACATTTCGTCATGATTTATACTCCGACTACAAGGCCAATAGGGCCGAGATGCCAGATGATTTGGTCGAGCAAATTCCTTACATTAAAACGGTTGTAGGGGGCTTTAATATCCTAGCTCTCGAAAAAGAAGGCTATGAAGCTGATGATATTATTGGAACCGTCTGCCAGAGATTTAAAAAAGAAGGGCTCGATATTGTCATTATTTCTTCAGACAAAGATTTAATGCAGCTCATTGATCCCCACGTGATGCTCTATGACACGATGCGAGATCGAAAGATCAAAGAGCCTGAAGTCAAAGAAAAATTTGGGGTCACTCCAGATCGCGTGATCGATGTGTTGGGACTGATGGGGGATAGTTCAGATCATGTTCCAGGTGTTCCTGGGATTGGGCCAAAGACAGCGGCAGAGTTGATCCAAAAATTTGGTTCTATGGAAGCTGTACTTAAGAATACAGAAAAGTTAGAAGGCAAAAAAAAGGAGATGCTTGAAAAATTTAAAGACCAGGCGCTTCTCAGTAAAAAATTAGTAACACTGGATTGCGATGTCCCTATTCAGTTTTCTTTAAAGGATTTTAAAACACAGCCTTTCAATCAAGATGCTTTGGTGAGTCTCTTTTCCGAACTTGAATTTCAAAAGCTTTTAAATGAATTAGGGCTTAAAAGCCAGGAATTTAAAAAAAAGTCTAGCCTTGAAAGAAATTATAAGACCATCGCTACCCAAAAAGACTTTGATGAGCTGTTAAAGAAATTATCTTCTGTCTCTTATTTTGTTTTCGATACCGAAACCACATCGCTCAATCCTAGAAAAGCTCAAGTGGTGGGGCTTTCTTTTGCGTATGCTGTGGGGGACAAAGCTCATGAAGCGTGTTATCTCCCCATCGGGCATAAAGAGGGGACGCAATTAGAGGCCAAGAAGGTGCTTGAAAAGTTAAAGCCACTTTTTGAATCTTCTCAGATTCAAAAAGGAGGGCAAAATATTAAATATGATACGTTGGTTTTAGCTGCTCAGGGAATAGAGGTTTCAGGTATTGCACACGATTCCATGATTGCTTCTTATCTTTTAAATCCTTCGGAACCTCACAATATGGATGCTCTTTCTTTAAAATATTTGGAGCATCAAACGATCAGCTATG
Organism: Deltaproteobacteria bacterium; assembly: GCA_016193105.1. Classification (GTDB taxonomy): domain Bacteria; phylum Bdellovibrionota; class JACOXK01; order 2-02-FULL-40-11; family 2-02-FULL-40-11; genus JACPST01. The sequence continues at coordinate 3,723 of JACPSU010000066.1, forward strand.
AAGAAGTGACGATGAAAGATAAAAAACAGGTGACCTTTGACTACGTCCCTATTGAGATCGCGACTCAGTATTCTGGAGAAGATTCGGATGTGACCTATCGCCTGATTGAGCTTTTAGGAAAAAAACTCAAAGAAGAAAAACGTTTATCTCTTTATGAAGAGATAGAGATGCCTTTGGTTTCTATTTTAGCGCACATGGAACAAGACGGCGTGAAAGTGGACATTCCTTTTTTAAAGAGTATGTCCGAAGAGTTGGGGAGGGATATCCAATCTTTTGAACAAGAAATTTATAAAATCGCAGGAGAAGAGTTTAATATTCAATCTCCAAAGCAATTGGGACAAATTCTTTTTGAAAAGCTAAAGCTTCCAACCAAAAGAAAAACAAAGGGAGGGGCTTTTTCGACCAATGTGGAGGTCTTAACAGAGCTGGCTGACCCCACGCGTGGGGAGGTCCATCCGTTGCCCGCCAAAATTTTATCTTATCGAGAACTTGCGAAGTTAAAATCAACGTATGTGGATGCTTTGATAGAGATCGCTGATTCTAAAACCAATCGTGTGCATACCTCTTATAACCAAACGATTGCTGAAACGGGACGTCTTTCTTCGAGCGATCCCAATCTTCAAAATATCCCTATTCGCTCAGATTTGGGCCAAAAATTAAGAAAAGCTTTTATTGCAGAAAGTGGATGTGAGCTTTTATCCTCAGATTATTCTCAAGTGGAACTTCGGCTTCTTGCGCATTTGAGTCAAGATGAAGCGTTGGTTTCGGCTTTTAAAGCCAATCAAGATATTCACGCACAAACATCACAAGAAGTCTTTGGAGTTGGAGGAAGAGAGGTGACGTTAGAGATGAGACGCATGGCTAAAGCCATTAACTTTGGACTTATTTATGGGCTGTCGGCGTATGGGTTGTCTCAGCAACTTAAAATTTCTGTGAGCCAAGCCCAAGAGTATATGGAGCGCTATTTTTCAAGATACCCAAAAGTGAAAGAGTATATTGGAAAGACGATTCAAGAAGCCAAAGAAAAGGGCTATGTGGATACAATGCTTGGAAGAAGGCGCTATTTACCCGATTTAAAAAGTGCAAACCCCCAACTTCGTGGGATGGCCGAGCGGATGGCCATGAATACCCCCATTCAAGGATCAGCGGCAGATTTAATTAAAAAAGCGATGATTCAAATTTCTAAACGACTGATCTCACAAAAATTAAAAACAAAAATGATTCTTCAAGTTCATGATGAACTTGTTTTTGAGGTCCCTAAAAAAGAAATGGATGATGTGAAGCAACTTGTCCAAGAGGAAATGGAAGGGGCCTTCACTCTCTGCGTTCCCATCAAAGTCGATATGCATAGCGGCAAAACCTGGGGCGATGCACATTAGCAGGCTGTCCAAAATAGCCCTAGATCTAGAGATTCACCGCTTTAGATTGTACTGTGTCCCAGTCATCCCCCGGCTTGACCGGGGGATCCAGTATTAAAAATTATAAGAATAGATCCTCCGGTCAAGCCGGGGAATGACAGAGAAGATGTCATCTTAAAAGTAGGGAATATGGATTTCTAAATTATTTTAAAAGTACTTCATTTTTGATCTATAATTGTATAAAAAGAATAGATGCTTTTAGGGGCGCACATGTCTGTGGCGGGGGGATTAGAAAATGCCCTCATGACTGGAAGAGAAGTCGGCTGCCAGACGATTCAGATCTTTTCCAAAAACAATAACCAGTGGAATGCT
>JACPSU010000156.1 GCA_016193105.1 Deltaproteobacteria bacterium
TCTGTAATCCCATAGGGCACGCAAATCATAATCCGAGGACGAAAGAGAGACTTTTTCTTCGTCGCTCGGTCAATAAAGTAGCGAAGCATGGCCCCAGTGACTTCAAAATCAGAAATGACTCCATCTTTCATGGGTCGAATGGCCACCACACTGCCCGGAGTCCTTCCCAGCATCTCTTTGGCTTCTTTGCCGACGGCTAAAACTTTTTTGACCCCGCGCGCATCTTTATACACAGCCACAACCGAGGGCTCCATGAGCACAATCCCCTGCCCCTTCACATAGACCAAGGTATTGGCTGTTCCTAAATCAATAGCTAAATCATGAGAAAATCGATCCAGTAGGTTATCTAAAAACATAGGCTATTAAGAATTTTTTAACAAAATCAAATATATAATACAAGAAAAAGGTTGCTTTTTAAGACTACTTTCTCATAAATTAGATCTAATTTATGTTGCAAGCTATTCGAAAACGTCAAAAATTTCTACTGACCATCTTTATTGGTGTCATCTCTGTCGTCTTCATTTTTTGGGGATTTTATGGAGATCTCTCCCGAAGGCAGCTTCGTAAAACAGACGTTGCCTCTGTGAATGGAGAGCATATTTCTGTCCAAGAGTTTCAAAAACAATATGAATATACTTTGAGGCTCTACCAAAACCTCTTAAAGGATAAATTTACCCCAGAGATGGCTGAACAATTTAACTTAAAACAAGTTACCTTAAATCAACTGATCGACCAAAAACTCATCGTCCAAGGAGCCCAAGCCTTAAAACTCCATGTGAGTGACGAAGAAGTACGAGACACCATTATCCAAACCGTCTTTTTTCAAAAAAATGGCCAATTTGATAAGGAACACTACTTAAATTTACTCAAAGCCAATCGCCTTACCCCTACAGAATATGAAAACAATATACGGCTAGATTTGCTCCAAGGAAAGATTTTGACCCTTCTAAAAGATCACATCAAAATCTCAGATGAAGAAGTTTTAAAAAACTACGTTTTAAAAAATGAAAAAGCCAATTTGGAATTTGTCCGAATTGATCCCCAAGCGTTTTTACCCAAAGTTACAACGACCCCAGAGGAAGTAAAAACATTTTTAGCCGTCAAAGAAAATTTAGCCAAAGCTCAAAGCTACTACACGGCCAATCAACATCTTTTTAAAGAAGATAAACCAGAGAAATTAAAACTCTTTGAAGCTGTTAAAGAAAATATTGGAAGAACTCTTCTTCAAGAACAAAAAGCACAAGAACTTGCCAAAACCACCGCTGATCAGCTTTGGAAAGCCAAAGACAATAGCTCCGCTTCTTCAAAGCTACTCAAAGATAGCGCTCTTAAATGGGAAGAAACAGGGCTCTTCTCCCGCGCCACCAAATATATTCCAAAAATGGGAGACTCTTCAGAGATGATGCAACTTGCTTTTAATTTAAATAAAAATGCCTTTGCACCTCGGATCATCACCATCCACACTGCTAATTACATTGTAAAATTAAAAGATCGGCAGCCAGCAGATTTGAAAAGTTTTGAAAAAGACAAAGATAAAAACATCAAAGAAGCTTTGAACCAAAAACAATCCGAAGCTTTTTACGAATGGCTCAAAGAAATCAAATCCAAAGCCAAAATCTCCATCAGCAAATTCACTCAAGACTCCGAAGAATAAAGAAGAAGAATAAGCTAAATTGACAATATCTCGGAACTGCACTATTAAAACACCACCCCTTTGAATTCATCATGAAAAAACTTTTTATTCTCACACTATTTTGCCTATCTGCCATATCACTCTCATGGGGAGCAGAATCTCCTCTCTATTCAGAGCTCATCCCTTTCTATGATGTGAATTCTCAATACATCAAAGAAGCCCTAGAACAGGCCTTGAATATCGATCCTAAAGGGATTGAAAAAGTGGTTTTGCTCAATAACCCCGTTCGGGATAACCCTCAAGGGGCAGGATCTTCAGGAGAGGGAAACCAATCTGTTGTCGTGGGAGCCCCCACAGTTGATGAAGGGGCTCGCAGCGATTATAAACGTTTGGGGGGAGAAGTTTTGGTAAATCTGCTCACTCCAGAGAGAGTGGAATTAGCAAGAAAAATTATCCGAACCATTGATTATCCTCGAAATATCATTGATATCGAATTTGTCCTGGTCAGTATCGATAAACAAATTTTAAATGAAAGCGGAATTACTTTAGAGGCGATGCTTGAAAGTTTTCAAGCCTCTCCTAAAGAAATTGCTAAAACGATTGCAGCCTCCGCAACCCCTGGCGCAGCACTCGATCGTTCAGATGTGAGCTCAACCACATTAGGCGTAGGAACCCTCTACACGGCTGTTCAGCATACTTTTAATAAACTCAGAGCAAAGATAGCTGGAAATCTTACCTCCAGAAAATTACGTAACTTTGTCACTGTCATGAAAACCATTAACTTGCCCGTCAGTGAAGGATTAAAAGCAGATTATACATTGGAAACCAAAGATATCATTGTCACACAATCTGCTTTTGGAACAGGCTCCGTCAGCATGAGTGGAGGAATTACCCTTTCTGTTCGTCCTATTATTGATCAAGTCCGATCCGAGCAACCCAAAATTGTAATCGATTTTCTCTACAGCAATGGATCGATTAATAACAACTCAACCGACCAAAATCAGCTTCCCAGAGTGACACGCCTTGAACATAAACAATCTCTGTCTGTCGTTCCTGGAGAAATTACTCCTTTATCTTCTCTTGTTTCTTCTTCTGATGAAAATAGTGCGATGGGATTTGAATTTCTCACATTTATTCCTGTAGGCCAAAAAAACTTAAAGACAGAATCAAAATTGGATCTGATCTTGCTTTTAAGAGCCAATATTCGAAAAGAAGGACAGATTAGTCTTCCTCAACTCCTCTTAGACCAACCCAGCCTCAGAGAAGAATTACTTGGCCAAGAAATAATTCAAAATGGCTATTCAGCAACCCTGAATCCTAATCTTACAAAAGCAGATGTCATGCATAGATTTTCACTCACAGCACTGAATGCTAAAAACAGAGAAAGATATCAGGCCCCTTTACTTTTAGAAGTGACAGAAACAAATGAAGCCCTTGGAAACACGGTCATGCAGGTTCGTCTCTGTACCCATTCTGTTTTGTCGGCTATTTTTACAGTTGGAATTCGGACAAAACCAACCTGCTGGAATAAAAAAGTAACGCTAAAAGACTTAGGCACTCAAGGACTTCCGATTGATTATGAATTGGCCGACAATGAACACTACTATCTCTATGTGAATGATGCTTCTCATCATGACCCCGTGAAGGATCCAGCTCTGATTAAGTTCGTATGGCACACCGATGCTAATATTATTGAGCAGCTTAATGATGCTACCTATGGCCATGTGCTCAATGAAGATTAAAAGTAAGGCCTTACAACTAAAAGTATCTAAAACTGCACATTCACCAAAGGTTCAGCAAAACCATCGGTATCTCCTCCAAAACCATCAAAAGAATTCTGAGGCATTCCAAATTGAATAAGCCCCTGACGAACTGCTTCTACTCCTAAACCATCAAAAGGCTTCCCATATCGAACCACATATAACGCTGCAGCTCCTGCCACATGGGGACTGGCCATGCTGGTTCCACTTTTTTTGCCATAGAGTCCACCTGGAAGTGTTGAAAAAATATCAACGCCTGGCGCAGCTAAATCTACACTGCTTCCAAAATTACTAAAGGTCGCAAGTGTATCATCGGCTCCATAACTTGTAGGAGCTCCAAAACCACCACTCACCCCATCACTATCGACCATCGCAGAAACGGTAATGACTTCTGGATAAGAAGCAGGGGCAAAATTTTGTGCATCTTTGGAATCATTCCCGGCGGCCACAGCATAGATGACCCCTTTTGCAACAGCAGCTTGAATGGCCTCTCGAACAGGGCTGGGACTAGAGGGATTCTCTGTCCACCCTAAACTCATATTTACAACATCAATGACATCCGCTCGGTTTGTCACCCAATCAATACCAGCAATCACGTCTGATAAAAAACCACTCCCATTATTATCTAAGACTCTGACAGCCCAAAGCCGCGCTCCAGGAGCAACCCCTACAACTCCAATCGCATTATCTAAAGCACCAATGGTTCCTGAAACATGCGTTCCATGGCCATTTCCATCTTTAAAATTAGTGGCTCTCCCAGTAGAAAAATTAACTCCTCCCACCACATTTAAATCGGGATGACTTTTATCAATCCCTGTATCTAGCACTGCCACATCCACATCGACCCTTTGATCTTGTCCATCGATTAAAGCTAAAGAATTAAGCTCTGCATTCACACGATTGATCCCGAAAGGAAGTACCTGAGCCGGCTGCGTGGTTCCTCCTTGTCCTCCACCTGGTTTTCCAGGACCACTCACACGATCATTTCCTACTAGAGTCACAATCTGATCTGATGAAACATATTTCACATCTGGGTCATTTTTAACAAAATCCAATTTGTTTAAAGGAATTGTTGCAACAAATCCCTTCAGGGCATGCTGATAGGTATGTCCTAGTCCTAATCCATGTTGACCCGTTAATCTCTGCGCATTGAGATCTGGATGCCCTACCCAATCTTGAAAAACCACAATATAACGATCAGGAACAGGCATGGCATACAAACTTGGAAATAAAATAAATAAGCCTAAAAAACTAAATACCGGTGTTAAAGTTATTTTTTTCATGATAGCCCTCCTTTGGGATGCGTCTCTTAATACCACAGACAAAGCAGAGCAAATCCCATGCCAAGAGAACAAAAAAAGAAAATAGAAATAGTGAATGATATTTATATGTTAGAGCTGATCTTAAAATGAGCATTTTAAAACAGCGTAGAAATTGAAAACACAAAAGGAATTTTTTACACTATTTGAGATATTTTATCTTAACTTGAGATTGTGCCTTAAAATTTCGATCATTTTTATCTTACTATGAAGGCCTGTTAGAATTTGAATGGCAGATTTTGGAACGTCAAAAAAAGAAGCCAGAGCTCTCATCACCGCTTCATTGGCCTTACCTTCTTGAGGGGGAGCATTCACAAAAACACGATACTCGGTCTCTGAAACCTTTTCCACTTTTTGCTTCTTCGCATTCGGTTTAACGAGGACTTTTATTTTCATTCATTCTTATAAAAGTAAGACGTACATCCAAGAGTCATAAGATTTATTACTTTCATTGGCCTTTTCATAATATCCAGCCCAACGCCCAAGCATTGTGTCTAAAGATCCTGCACACAGAAGCGACGAAAAACACAAATAAACTACCGTAAAGGTTATTATTTTTTTCATAGGTGCTCTTATTATAGACAGAAATGCCGGAGAAATGACAACAAAAAACACCCCTCATGATTAGCCATCAAAAACTATTAAAGAAAACCTTCTTGTATTCTGTTACAAGAACAGCGCTTTCTTTTAATCCTGAATCAAGGCTTCAACTTCATCAATTGTATTGTAATAATAAAATCGCCCAAAAGGCGTTAGCTGTTTTTGCGTATAATAATAAATATTAAATAGGATATCATTTTTGGTTGAATCAAGTTCTTGTAAATAAGTTGGCGCAGCTATCTTCCATGCATTCCAAAGTTCATGAGCTAAGGAATCTAAAATATCCAAATATTTATTGTTACACTTCATCGTTCTTTTTTCCTCTTCTCCACTATAGAACCCTTTTAAACGCAAATACACGCTATCCAAAACTTTATTAATTGTAACTGTACAATTATTTTCAAGAATAATTTCTTCAAGAAGGGCTTCTTCAAATGTATCTATCATAAGGGATATTTCTTGAGAAAATGGATCTTTAAAGCCTTTCGAAGCCTGATGAGGGTTTTTGTAGTTAATAACAAAACGGTGCCGTCTTTTATCAAGAAGAGGATTGCCTACTTCTTCTGTAGTTACCTCTAATAACTGAGCAAGCGCGGCGAGGCGTTTTTTAAAAGTTTCTGTGTAATTTCCTTTTTCAACGAATTTCTCCCAAGTTTCCTTAAAAAATGTATTAATAAAATTTCTAGATGGAATTAAGTCAACACGTTGATAAGGCAACTTAAAATCAGAGTACCCTAAATGAGAAGAGGAAATATAAGTATTGTATCCAATTAAAAAGGCGTAGTTCTCACTTATCTCATAAATAGGGCGATCCAACGGAAATATGTACTTAAATATGGGATCAGAAAAAATATAAATCTCACTAAAGTCAGAAATTCTCTTTTTTAAAGAAATGGTTTGTTTGTTAAGCCCTTCCATCATCATTCCACCTTTAGATTTGGGTAGTTGTTTGTAAGAAGGCAATTTAAATCGACTAAATATTTCAGTGTATCTTTCCTGCATTTGAGGGTCTGATACATCGCTAAATAAATCCTGTTTTATTAATTCAGAAAGTCCGAAAACAAAACGTTCATCATAAGCTAGTTCATGAAACCAAAAATGAAGCCTGTGAATGGCTTCATGTAAAACTAAGGCGATGATATCTTGCTCAGGGAGTTGTGTAATGGCATTTAAAAAATAAACAACAACCCTTTCAGATGGAATTGTATAAGCTGCCAGAACGGTGTCATTGCTTATCTGAAAATGTTCCGGAAACCATTTTGGTTCATTTTCAATGGTGCCTTTCTCTGCCCCCCCATCAATATTTTTTTTTCTTACAATTTCATTGCTATAATATATTGCGACAGAACAAAGATCATCTTTTAGCCATTCTTTTAACTCTAGTGGAAGTCGACTTTGATCTATCAAATCAAAGAGTTCTGGGTTTTTAGGATGTGAAACCCCAAGCTCTACTGTGATAGGTTCACCTTGATCATTTTTAGGTAAATAAAATCCTCCATTTCCTACTTTATCTCCAGCAAAACCAGATGAGATCGTGCCAAACATCAAAAGTCCCATATAAAATAAGTTACGCATGTTATTTTCCTCCTTTACTTAATGGAAAAAGTTGAACACAAAGACGATAAACTTCATTGGGGGTGGAATCTTCTAAAAGAGAACTTAATTCATCTTGGAATTTGCGAATGATGATCTTGGCTTGATCCAATTTTCTTGAATTGATGGCCATGGTGATCGAAGTAAAATCTCTTTCTTGAACGGAATCCACTGTTAATGACTTTTGTGCGAGTTCAAGACTTTGAAAATGAGATTTCTGTACAGATAAATCCTTCGTATCATCAGAGGTTCGATATCGTGGAGAAGATCTCTTAAGAGCCCCATTTTTATCTTTCTCAATAAGCCCCAATCTTTTTAATCGAGTCAATGCCTCTTTGGCTTCTTTTTGGGATATTCCAAGACGTTTAGATATCCATTGAGAATTTTGTTTAAACCCTCTGATTTTTATTAAAGAAAGAATGGCCAAATAATACCAGTCTGAAATCACCCGAAACTGGTCTGACTGAAGTTGAAGGTAATTGGGTTCTAAAGCTGTATTATTTAATATTTCTTTCTTTTGCTCAGGGAAAAGGCCAATAATTTCTGATTTTTCTTGTGGATCTAAAAGGAGTTTGTCACAAATTTTTTGCGCCACTCTTTTAGAAACAAATCTCTTCCCATTTAGAATTTGGGAAACTGCTCCCGGACTCATTTCAAGTCTCTTTGAAAAGGCACGTAACGAAAAGGCAGTATTCTTTAACTGAAATTCTGTGAGTTTCGACTGAAGTACGCTTTGAATAGCTCTTTGGTCATTCATTGTTGGGACATGCTTTAGCAGGAAAGTTTTATAAACTCAATAGGGTAAAATGACAAAGTGTTTCAAGGTTTTGAAACACCTCAAAGGAAACGACAACTATCACTTTATCACCGAAACGACTTTTCATCGCTGTTATCTAAAATATGCCCAATTGCATCTTGGCTTCTTCGGAGCAGTTGACTTTGGGATCCCAGGGCGGGTCCCAGATGAGCTTCACATCGACGTTCTTTACCCCTTCCACTTTTTCTAAAAGTGTTTGCTGGATTTGGGCCATAATTTGAGGCCCAATGGGGCAACCAGGACTTGTGAGTGTCAATTCCACAGTAATATTTTCAGGATCATTTTTTTCAACGCCATAAATCAACCCCAACTCCACAATGCTAATAAAAAGCTCTGGGTCTTGAATCGGACGTAAAACTTCTAAAAGTTCTGAATCTTTTTGCATTGTTTATGCTCCTTTTGTTTTTTCTTGATAAAAGTGAAGGGCTTCTTCGAGTGTTGTCCAACTCAAAAGTGCACATTTAATTCGGACAGGAAACTTTCGAACACCAGAGAGCGCCTCTAAATCTCCAATATCTTGATCCTCACAATTGACCTCTCCTTGCATCATCGATTTAAAAAACTGAATTTCTTTTTCCATTTCAGAAATTGTTTTTCCCTGAACTTCCTCAGTCAAAATAGATGCTGAAGCCTGGCTAATAGAACAGCCCTTTCCTATAAATCCAATCTTGGCCACACGCCCATTTTGAAACTCAAGCTGAAGCTTAATCTGGTCTCCACACAAAGGATTATATCCCTCTTGCTCCACATCAAATTTAGATAAAGGGGTGTGATTTCTTGGACTTTTAAAGTGATCCAAAATCACTTCTCGATACAGTTCATCTAGCGCTTCAAAAGCCACGATAAAAATACCTCCGTGCTTTTTTAAGTGTTTCCGCTAAAAAATCAACTTCTTCTATCGTAGTATAAAGATAAAAACTGGCACGCGCCGTGGCAGCAACATTAAGCACCCGCATAAGGGGCTGCGCACAATGATGACCCGCTCGAATGGCAATCCCTTCTTGATCTAAGAGTTGCCCCAAATCATGTGGATGAATATCAGCCAGAGCAAAGGAGACGACCCCCCCTTTCACCTCTACATCCTTGGGTCCAAAAATGGTTATCCCTTCTAGTTCCTGCAGCACCAAAAGAGCATGGCGAGTGATCGCTTTTTCGTGAGCCCGAATTTCATCCATCCCTATTTTTTCTAAGTATTCAATCGCTTTTGCAAAAGCAATCACACTTCCAATATTGGGTGTCCCCGCTTCAAATTTATAGGGAAGAGGCTTCCAGGTCGAATACTCTTCATGGACTTCTAAAATCATCTCTCCTCCTCCTAAAAAAGGAGGAATGGATTCTAGAATATGAGGCTTCCCATATAAAACTCCCACTCCCGTAGGCCCAAGCATTTTGTGGGCTGAAAAAGCATAAAAATCGCAATCTAAATCTGTTACATCAATTTTAAAATGAGGAATGGCTTGTGCCCCATCGACAAGAACCAAAATTCCTTTGGCATGGGCTTTGGCAATAAGCTTCTTGATGGGATTAATGGTTCCTAAAACATTAGACATATGTGTGACAGCTAAAATTTTAGTGCGGTCTGAAAGCAAGGAGTCTAAGGAAGACAAATCCAACTCCCCCTCTGAAGTGATAGGAATATATTTAAGCCTTGCCCCTTGCTCTTGAGCCAAAAGTTGCCAAGGCACAATATTGGAATGATGCTCCATTTGGGTTAGCAAAATTTCATCTCCAGCCTTCACATTTTTTCGTCCCCAAGAAGCGGCAACAAGATTGATCGCTTCTGTCGTATTATTTGTAAAAACAATAGAACGTTCTTCTTTAGCTCCAATAAACTGTGCCACTTTTTTCCGAGTTGATTCAAACGCCTGAGTGGCCTCTTCAGACAACGCATAAATGCCTCGGTGAATATTAGCATTCATCGTTTCATAATAGAGAGACAAAGCTTCAATCACAGAAGTAGGTTTTTGAGAGGTGGCTGCAGAATCCAAATAGACCAACGGTTTCCCATGTGTTTTTTGATCTAAAATGGGGAAGTCTTTTCTTACTTTTTTTACATCCATATGCTTACTCCCCGACACTCGTGTCCCTAATTTCAATCTGAATTTCTTCCCCTACCACTTTCACAGGAAAGGTTTCAATCGGAGTAACCGCAGGCATTGAAATCGCAGCTCCAGTTCGAACATCAAACTGTGCTCCATGGTGCGCACATTCAACAGTTGTCCCTTCCAAGGTTCCATCGTTCAAAGGAAAATCCATATGTGAGCAGACATTGATAAAGGCATAATATTTTTCACCGACACAGGTTAAAACAATTTCCTTTCCATCTACAGAAACGACCTTCAGGGTCCCCGATTGAACTTCATTTTTTTTAGCAACGGTTACAAAACGAGACATACCTTACTTCTCCTCTAATTTTTCTGCTACATTTCGGTGGAGTCGCTCACGGATTTCTTCGCTGGGAATGCGCGTTACGACTTGTTCAAAAAAACCTTCCACAATTGTTTTCTGAGCATCTTCAGGGTTCAACCCTCTCGACTGAAGATAAAAAAGTTCATTTTCATCAATCGTCCCCATGGTTGCACTATGCGTACAGCGAACATCGTCTGCAATAATTTCAAGCTTGGGAATACTTCTGGCTTTAGCATTGGGACTGAGCAAAAGATTTTTATTCGCCTGATACGCATCTGAACGCTGCGCTGACTCTGGAATACGAATAATGCCTTGGTAATTAGATTGCGCAAAATCTTTGAGAGCCGATTTAAACAAAAGATCGCTTTGTGTTTCTCCTACGCGGTGCTCTTGAGTCGTAAATATATCAAAGTGTTGTTTTTTATTCCCAAAAAAGACCCCTAAGAGATTAGCCTCTGCTCCTCCCCCTCGAAGAATCGTATGGACATTGGCTTTGGTGAGCTCGCTTCCCAATCCCACATGAATATTTTGAAATTTTGCATTTTTCTCTATATGAGCCAGCTGAGTTTCAAAATGCGAAACCTGAGGGCCCCAAGATTGAATGTTCACATAGTGCAGATCTGCACTCTCTTTGACCCACAAATAACGAAAGCCATTTGAAAATTGCTTACTCGGATGATCACTGCCAGAAATCATCTCATCGATAAAACTCACTTTTGCCTGTTCTTCGACTAAAATTAAAGTGAAGGGGAAAATAACAGAGTTCGGAGCTATCAAACGGGTCACCACATGAAGTGGCTCAGGAATCACCACCCCTTTTGGAACATACAAAAAAATCCCGCCGTGCCATAAAGCTTGATGAAGACTTTCAAATTTAGAATGAGCTTCTTTTTTTGTCTCTTGAAGAAGAGGCATCACTAAAGAGCTATGCTCTTTGAGGGCCGTTTTTAAATCACACAAAATAACCCCTTTATTTTTTAGTTCTGAAGAAAGGGCTGGCACAGAAGAAGGATCTGAAGAACCTAATTCAAAGTCAGAAAACGAAAAACCTCGAATATCTGTATATTTCCATTCTTCCTCTTTAATCGTCGGAAGAGGCGTTTTTTCAAAAACATTCCATGCGTCTTTGCGTTGATTAAAAAGCCAGGAAGGCTCCCCCCGCGAGAGCTTTTGTACTGTGTCAAACGTCAGTTTCATGATTAAAAAATCCTCTATCCAACCGAGCCTTCCATCTCAAGCTGGATTAAGCGGTTGAGTTCGACCGCATATTCTAGAGGCAATTCTTTGGTAAAAGGCTCAATAAATCCGTTCACAATCATCATCATCGCTTCATTTTCAGAAATACCCCGAGAGGTCAGGTAAAAAAGTTGCTCTTCCCCCACCTTACTCACGCTGGCTTCATGCCCAACGGTGACTTGCTCTTCATCCACTTCCATCGTCGGATAGGTATCTGAACGAGATTTTTCATCTAAAAGAAGCGCATCACATCGAACATTAGACTTTGCCCCATGGGCTCCTTTATGAACTTTCAGCATCCCTCGGTACGTTGAGCGCCCCCCATCTTTAGAAATCGATTTTGAGGTAATCAGTGACGTGGTATTTGGAGCCACATGGTAAATCTTAGCTCCCGCGTCTTGATGCTGGCCTGACCCCGAAAAAGCAATCGAGAGGACCTCTCCATGAGCCCCCTCTCCTACCAAGTAGACCGCTGGAAATTTCACGGTCAGCTTTGAACCTAAGTTTCCATCGATCCACTCGACGGTTGCTTTTTCTTTAGCAATGGCCCGCTTGGTCACCAAATTAAAA
>JACPSU010000174.1 GCA_016193105.1 Deltaproteobacteria bacterium
GTGGTGAGTGTGATAGGAGGCGGGGACCGAAGACAAGATTCGGTTTGGGCTGCTTTAGCGTGGATTCAAAGACACGAAGAATCTTGTGACATGATTTTTATTCATGATGGAGCGCGTCCCTATGTGACCCAAGATTTAATAGGCAGGCTTTGGAAGGAAAAAGAAGCTGGGGCTGTGATTCCTGGAATTCCTGTCACAGATACTTTAAAATTTAAAGAGGGTTCATGGGTTCAAAAAACTTTGGATCGATCTCAGTGTGTGAGAGTGCAAACCCCTCAACTTTTTTCTTATACTTTATTGCTGCGAGCCTTTGAATATTTAAAAGCACATCCTCAAGAAGTGACAGATGATGCTTCTGTTTTAGAACTTATGGGGGAAAAAGTTAAGATTGTTATGGGAGAAGAAGATAATATTAAAATTACAACCCCAAAAGATTTAAAGCGATCTCAAGAGTCCGTAATCCGAGTGGGACAAGGAATGGATGTTCATCCCTTTTGCCAAGCCCAGTCGGGCGAAGGGAGAAAATTAATTCTAGGGGGGATTGAAATTCCTTTTTCTAAAGGGTTACAGGGGCATTCAGATGCGGATGTTCTAACCCATGCCATTTGCGACAGCCTTTTAGGAGCAGCAGGATTTTCAGATATTGGAACCCATTTTCCAGACCATGATCCTCAGTATAAAAATATTTTGAGCTTAACTTTGCTTGAGAAAGTCGTGGACAAGATTGGGGCTCATGGCTATACAATAAATAATGTTGATGCCACAGTTGTGGCAGAGGCGCCCAAACTTCAACCGATGATTTCAGAAATGAAAATTTGTTTAGCAAAAGTTATGAAGATTTCAACTTTTCAAATTGCAATTAAAGCAACGACCACTGAAAAAATGGGTTTTGTAGGACGAGGGGAAGGAATTGTGGCGTTTGCAATTTCTACATTAAAAACATGAGCCTTTTTCAACAACCTATCCGTGTTCGTATGGCGCCTAGTCCAACCGGTTTTCTACACATCGGTGGAGCCAGAACCGCTCTCTTTAATTACCTTTTTGCTAAACACTATAAGGGGACCTTTGTCCTTCGGATTGAAGATACAGATAAGGAACGTTCCACCAAAGGATATGAAAAGGCGATCATCGAAGATTTAGGCTGGCTGGGCGTAGAATGGGATGAGGGGCCACTTAAAGAGGGATCCTATGGACCTTACTATCAATCTCAGAGAATTCCCACTTATCAAAAATATCTTAAAAAGTTAGAGGCGTTATCCAAAGTCTATCCTTGTTATTGTACTGCCGAAGAATTAGAGACGGAGCGACAAGATCTTTTGAAGCGTCATAAAACTCCTCGCTATCTTGGAAAGTGTCGCAACTTAACACAGCAAGAGCGAAAAGCACTTGAGGCTCAAGGTCGAGTGCCTGTCATTCGTTTTAAGATTGATGAGACAGAGCCGATTCAATTTCATGATTTAATTCGAGGAGATATTTCTGTAGATCCTACGATTCTAGGAGACTTTGTCATTTCTAAGGGGGATGGATGGCCTTTGTATAACTTTGCAGCGGTGGTGGATGATTGTGAAATGAAGATTTCTCATGTGATTCGAGGAGAAGAGCATATTTCCAATACTCCCAGGCAAATTCTTTTGGCTAAAACTTTAGGGCTTACGCTCCCTCAGTATGCCCATGTTTCTATTATTCTAGCTCCCGATCGTAGCAAGCTTTCTAAACGCCATGGAGCGACAAGTGTTGGAGAATATAGAAAAATGGGATTTTTGCCTCAAGCCCTTAAAAATTACTTAGCCCTTTTAGGATGGAATCCTGGGGATGAGCGAGAAATGATGGGTGAGGAAGAGCTGGCAAAAGATTTTGTGATTGAACGGATGGTCAAAAGCCCTGCGATCTTTGATGTTGAAAAATTAAAATGGATGAATGGAATGTATATTCGAAATAGTTCTGTGGAGGCCATGACCAAAGAAACGCTCCCATTTTTAGAATCCTATGGGCTTGAGATTCAAAATAAAAAAATGCCTTGGCTTAACTCCATAATTGAAACGGTTCGAGGCAGTGTGGATACGTTAGATCAAATAGGTCCTGCTGCAGAACTGTTTTTTGATGAAAAATTTTCTTTAAATGCAGAAGCTAAAACTTATTTGGTGCAAAATAAAGATAAAGCCAAAGAGATCTTAAAAACATTAGATGATCTTTTAGCCAAAACCCCTCTTTTAGAAAAAGAAGAATTTCAAAAACTTCAGGCAGAACTTAAAGAAAAAGTAGATGCTTCGGATAAGAAGATTCTTTTTCAGGTTCAACGTGTGGCTGTGACAGGACGTCTGAAGGGGCCAGAAATGAATATGATCATGCCTATTTTAGGGGTGGACTCTTGCCGTAAACGTATTCATATTACGCAAAGCGCTCTCTCATGAGTCTCGTTGTTTATAATACCCTGACACACAAAAAAGAAGTCTTTCAACCCTTAGAAAAAAATAAAGTCAAAATGTATGTCTGTGGGCCTACCGTTTATAACTATATTCACGTTGGCAACGCTCGTCCTTTGGTTTTCTTTGATGTTGTGTATCGTTACTTAAAATTTAAGGGATATGAGGTAATTTACGTACGTAATATTACCGATATCGACGATAAAATTATTCAACGTGCCCAAGAAGAAAAAAAGAGTGCCTCTGAGATTGCGCATATCTATACCCAAGCGTTTGAAGGCGATATCAAAACCTTAGGCATAGAAGCTCCCACCTATTCTCCTAAGGCGACAGAACATATTGAAGAAATGATTCAGTGGATTCAGGTGTTGCTTAAAAAAGGCTATGCCTATGAAGTTCAAGGAGAAGTCTTATATTCAATTGATAAAATTAAATTCTATAAGCTTTCTAAAAAGAATCCCGAAGAACTTTTGGCCGGAGCCAGAGTAGACGTGGCAGGACACAAGAAAAATCCGGGAGATTTTGTACTCTGGAAGCCCTCGAAACCTGGAGAACCTTCGTGGGAAAGCCCTTGGGGTGCAGGTCGGCCAGGGTGGCATATGGAATGCTCTGTGATGTCGACCAAATATTTAGGAGAGGCGTTCGATATTCATGGAGGGGGACGAGATCTTATTTTCCCACATCATGAGAATGAAATTGTTCAAAGTGAATCCTACACGGGAAAGCCTTTTGTGAAGATTTGGATTCACAATGAGATGCTCTCCTTTGGAAAAGAAAAGATGTCAAAATCTTTGGGTAATATTATTACGATTCATGAATTTTTAGAAAAATATCCCTCCGATGTATTAAAGTTTATTCTTCTTTCCAATCACTACCGTTCGTTATTGGAATTTTCTGAGCAAGCGATTTGCGAGGCTATTGGAAGCTTAGAAAAGATTTATAAAACACTCTTACAAGCTCAAGAGCAGCTCAAAGAAAAAAGTTCAGGTCAAGAGATTCCCAGTAAAGAAATGAAAGAGATTGTGACCCCCTTATGGAAAAAATTTGAAGAGGCGATGGATGATGATTTTAATACTGCCCAAGCTTTGGGAGCATTGTTTGAAGCTGTGCGAGTCATGAATCATGCCTTTACATCTCGAGCTCCGTGGGGCAATGAAGGAAGAAAAATTTTAAAAGAGTTTTTAGAAGCCGTACGCAACATTGGAAAAATTTGGGGACTTTTTGAGCAAGCTCCAAATGATTTTTTCGAACACTTGAGGACAAAACTTTTGCATCGCGTTTCTGTATCACGTCAAGAGATTGAAGCACTCATTTCTGAAAGACTCAAGGCCCGAGAGGATAAAAACTGGAAGCGAGCGGATGAAATTCGAAAAGAGCTTCAAAAGAATAAGATTCTTTTAGAAGATACCCCCACAGGGACCACCTGGAAGGTTCAAATCTAAATGTCGAACTTTAAACTGGTCAGTCCTTTTGAACCCAAGGGCGACCAGCCCAAAGCCATTGAGTTTTTGACAAAAGGTGTCCAAACGGGGGTCAAACACCAAGTACTTTTAGGGGTGACGGGGAGTGGTAAAACCTTTACCATGGCCCAAGTTGTTCAAAAGATGCAGCGCCCGACACTCGTCATTGCTCCCAATAAAGCCTTAGCCGCGCAGCTTTTTTTTGAATTCCGTGATCTTTTTCCTGAAAATGCGGTCCATTATTTTGTAAGCTATTACGATTATTATCAGCCTGAAGCCTATATTCCTCAGACCGATACCTATATTGAAAAAGATTCTGCGATTAATGATGAGATTGATAAAATGAGGCACGCAGCCACTCAGGCTCTTTTGTCTCGAAGAGATGTCTTAATTGTAGCCTCGGTCTCTTGTATCTACGGCATTGGATCTCCCGAAAGCTATGAATCTATGAGAGTTCATATTGCTCAGGGACAAGAATTTAATCGCACGACGTTTTTAAAAAAATTAGTGGAGATTCAATATCAAAGAAATGACATTGATTTTCATCGGGGGACATTTCGGGGACGAGGAGATGTTGTGGATATTTTCCCCGCCAATGAAGAAGATCGAGCTATTCGCGTTGAATTCTTAGGAGATGAAATTGAAAATATCTATTGGATCGATGCCTTAAAAGGAGAAAAACTTTTTCAGCTTAAAGAAATCAGTATTTATCCAGGAAGTCATTACGTTATGCCAAAAGAAAATTTACAAAAAGCGATTGATGCGATTCAAGAAGAGCTTAAAGAAAGATTCCAAGAACTAAGAGCTCAGAAAAAACTTTTAGAAGCAGAACGGCTTAAAACACGTACGAACTTTGATTTAGAAATGCTTCAAGAGATGGGCTATTGTAATGGGATTGAAAATTATTCGAGACATTTAACCGGACGAAAGGCAGGAGAAGCCCCTCCCACCCTTTTAGAATATTTCCCAAAAGACTTTTTGCTTTTTATTGATGAGTGCCATGTGACGGTACCTCAAATTGGGGGAATGTATCGAGGAGATCGTTCTCGAAAAATGACCTTAGTGGAGCATGGATTTCGTCTTCCTTCTGCCTTAGACAATCGTCCCTTAAATTTTGAAGAATTTAAAAAGCTTATCCATCAAACAATTTATGTGTCTGCAACTCCTGCTTCCTATGAATTTGAACAGGCGAAGAATTATGTGACAGAGCAAATTATTCGCCCCACAGGATTGGCTGATCCTGAAATTATCGTAAAGCCTGCGAAGGGGCAGGTAGAAGATTTACTTTCCGAAATTAAAAAAGTAATTGAGCGAGGTGAGCGGATCTTAGTGATTACGTTAACAAAAAAAATGGCCGAAGATTTAACCGAATATTATAAGACCAAAGGGATTAAAGTTGCTTATTTGCATTCGGATATTGACACTTTAAAAAGAATAGAAGTGATTCGGAATTTGAGAACAGGGGTCTTTGATGTTTTGGTAGGAATTAATTTGCTGCGGGAAGGATTAGATTTGCCAGAAGTCTCTTTGGTTGCGATTTTAGATGCGGATAAAGAAGGATTTTTGCGATCTGAGACCTCTTTAATTCAAACCTGCGGTCGAGCCTCCAGAAATATTTTGGGGGAAGTGATTATGTATGCAGATCATAAAACACAGTCTATGGAAAAGGCCATTTCTGAAACCAATCGCAGAAGAAAATTGCAGCTTGAATACAATCAAAAAAATAATATTACACCAGAGTCCATAAAAAAATCGATTCGAGAAGTGATGACTTCTGTCTATGAGCAAGATTATGTAACCATTCCTTTGGTGAAAGAGGCGGAAGAAACATATGGTTCGCCACAAGAAATTTCCAAGAAAATCCAAAAACTTAAAAAACAAATGGTAAAATTTGCCAAAAATTTAGAATTTGAAGAAGCCGCCAAAATTCGAAACCAAATCAAAGCTCTTCAAGACAAAGAACTAGCGTTGAGAGGGAGTTAACTTTTCTATTTGATCCCCGCTTATTTGGATGAACTTCGCGGTTTCTTAGTCCAAATTCAAAGGTGGAAAGCGATGCTTAAAAAAAATTATAAAGTATTATCTGGCCGTTCGCACACACCGCGCTGAATACCCAGCAAATGCGTCTGTGTCAGCTGCAAATGAAACATTCCAGCCGTTAAATGTGAAATGAAAGGAAGCCGTAGTATCTAAACTATAAGCAGTTGAACTTCTTATAAGTTCATCAGTTAAGGATCCATCTCCCTCGGAATCCCAATTATCAGTTAAGGATCCATCTCCATCTTCATCTGTCCCGGCAACTACTTCGAAATATCCGTGATAAATAGCTTCAAAAAACTCCGAAATTGTTGGCAGCCGCCAATCCGTAAATCCTTTAATATTCGCAGTATCACAATTTGTAATCGCTTGCGCTACAGTCATACCATCGGTATCATTTATCATAGAAGACCACATAAACCCTGTTCTCTTATCAATATAGGTGACATCTCCTATAAAGTTTGTGGGAGCAGATGTCCTAGTTGAGATTTCCCAGCAATTAGCTGCACTATTAATAGAGCTATTATCATCAGATGATTTTTCATTTGATCTTGCACAATCGATGGCATTTAGTTTTTTTGTGTCTAGATTTATTCTTTCCTTATCAGCACCGAGAATTTGGGAAATAAAGTGATCGTGATTACCAATTTGAGATACTGCAACCACAGTTGAAGTCACGGCAATCCCAAGACCTA
>JACPSU010000042.1 GCA_016193105.1 Deltaproteobacteria bacterium
GCCTTCAGTACCATCTCATTTTGAGCGAAGACCTCATGAATGTACTGCGCTAAGGCTTGGCGGAGTTGCCCCAGGGAGACACGGTCTGCGCTAACTCCTTGACTTTCCAATAGTTTTTCTAGCTCTTGGCTAATCTCATCGGAAGGTAATTGAGTCAGGTCGATGACTTTTTTGAATAGATCGTTTGACATGTTGTCCCCCTTTCTTTTAGGTTATCGTTTGCATAATCAGACGATGACTGATAAAAAAGGTTTATAGGGAGGTATTTAAATATATGGCATTGAAAGAAGGAGATGCGGCTCCTGAGTTTAATCTATCTGCAAATAACGGACAAAAAGTTCAACTGAAAGATTTTAAAGGGAAAAAACGGGTCGTTCTTTATTTTTATCCCAAAGATGATACGCCAGGCTGTACGGTCGAAGCCTGTGGGTTTAGAGATAAAATTTCAGCAATCGAAGCTAAAGATGCCATTGTTCTGGGGGTCAGTCCAGATGGCGCCACTTCGCATAACAAATTTATCGAAAAATTTAAGCTCCCATTCTTGCTTTTAAGTGATGAAGACAAAAAAACATGTAAAGACTACGGTGTGTGGGTCAAAAAAAGACTCTACGGTAGAGAATACATGGGCGTTGAGCGCACAACCTTTGTCATCGGAAAAGAGGGGAAGATTGAAAAGATTTACTCCAAAGTAAAACCCGATGGCCACAATGATGAAATTTTAGCCTTTTTATCCCACTAAATTTAATGCGAAGCGTATCTGAAGTGCGATGCAGTGTGTCAAAATTCCATTGCTCTTTTAGGACAGTTAAGATATCTTTTTAGATTGTATGACCTTTAATAAAGAAAATAAAGGGCTACGAGACGTCATCGCAGACGAAAGTAAAATTGGATTTATTGATAGTCAAAAAGGTATTCTCTCTTATAGAGGCTATACAGTTCAAACGTTAGCCAAGAATTCTTCTTTCATCGAAACGTCGCATTTGCTCCTATATGGAAAACTTCCTACGCAAAGCGAGCTTCAGGCTTTCGATAAAAAACTAAGAAAAAATAGAGATCTTCCCGCAAACGTTCTAAAAATGACAAAATTATTTCCTCCCAAGGCCCATCCGATGGTTTCACTCCAAACGATTGTGGCAGCGATGGGAGCTTTTTCTGAAGATCCTGCAGCTGCAAAACCTCGCGAGATTCTGCTAGATCGCTGCATAGAACTGGTTGCACAGTTTCCAACGATCATTGCAGCATGTTGGCGCGCCAAAAGTAAAAAATCGTTTATCAAACCCAATCCCAAATTAGACCACAGCAGTAATTTTTTAGCCATGCTCACAGGAAAAGTCCCCGATGCCGAAACAGCCAAAATGTTTGATGTCTGTTTGGTTTTGCATGCTGAACATAGTTTTAATGCTTCCACGTTTACAGGAAGAGTGGTTGCTTCCACCCTTTCTTCTTTGCATGCTTCTATTACAGGGGCCATCGGTTCTCTCTATGGTCCTTTGCATGGAGGAGCCAATGAAAAAGTTTTACAAATGATTGCTGAAATTAAAAATCCAGCCGATGTAGAAAGCTGGGTCCTGGGAAAATTTGCTCGAAAAGAAAAAATTATGGGGATGGGGCATCCGATCTACCAGGTCAAAGACCCCCGTTCTTATATTTTAGAAGAAATGCTTAAACAGCTTTCTCAAAAGAAACACAATTCCAAAGATTACGAGACTCTAAAAAAAATTGAAGAAGTGACTCGACGAGAAATGGAAAAAAGAGGAAAAACAGATGTCTGGCCCAATGTCGATTTCTTTTCAGGAGCTTTGTATAAGTTGATGGACATTCCTGTAGAGCTCTTTACCCCTCTTTTTGCTATGGCACGCATTTCTGGGTGGGCTGCCCATATTTTAGAACAACTCGAAGATAACCGTATTTATCGCCCCGACTGTGATTACGTGGGTCCGTCTAACCTTTCTTACGTAGACATCTCACAAAGATAAGTCTCTTTATAAACTAATTCTTTTAGATCTCGTCTTAATAAGCAAGAGAATGAGGAAAAGATAACCTTAAAAAAAACAGGCCGTCCGTGAGAGAAGGGTCAGTGACCCAAACTCAGGTGCTATGTGGTTCACAAAACGGGGTAAGAAACATATAGAATCTCTCTCATGGATGGTCTCTTTTTTATCTCTCCCCTTATCTTCCAATGACACGAACGCTTCGGCCGACACGAACCAAGGGATCTTCTCGAACATCAATAGCTCTTCCCCCTTCGACCCCTTCACGCGCTTCGACCAAATCAATGATGTTTCCTGCTTTGCCTTCTCGATCAATGGGGCCACGGCTATTGGCTTCTCGCACCATCTCTTCACTTCTTTCCTTGAAAAGTTCTTCTTCTGAAAAAAGAGGTTTTTCTACAAGATCTAGCCCTAAAGCTTGAAGATATTCAAATCGTAACATTTCATTGCTGCGAAGAAGGGGTTTGACCACATTTTCCATCAAAAAATCATTCATGTTTATTTTGGATTTCACATGAATATTCACAACCAAATCCAAAAGCATTTTTTGATTTTCTTGAGACAAGCTCTGGGTCGCAACAATATCTCTCAAAATAGTAGGAGATAAGAGCACATCTGTGCCGGTCAGATAATACAATGTTAACTTTGCTGAAAAATATCCTAAGAGTTGTTGTTTTAGAGGCTCTAGCTTTGCTTCCATCTCTGGTCGAACTCTTGCATCTTCCAAAACAGCACCAAAACCAAGACCTTGCGAAACACGGCCATCTAGGATTCGCAGTGCTTCTATATAGGCTCTTGAAGAAGCAACCACTGTTTCTGGAGCTACAGCATCATAATGACCAATCACATCTATAAATCTCTCCGTTACATCTTTGAGTTCTGAGAGAGATTGGGCTCCAGAAATCATAATCGCCATGCTGGGACTATTAAAGATACGGGCTTTAACGATGGGCTGGGCTTGGGGCTGCGGCTTGGGTTTTACTTTGACAACGGGAGTTGCAAAAGTATCTAAACTGGCCGTACAAAGAATAACCGCTAACGCCATCCCCCAGAATGCTTTCAAAATACCTTTTGTTTTCATGAACACCTCCTCTTAAATTTTCAAGGGTCATTGACCCAACCAACGATGGGCTTTAGTCTTAGCAAAAGGTGTACCAAAACTAAGAAGATAGAAAATAAAACATAACTTATTGAAATAATTAAATTATTTTTTATGCGTTCTTAAACCTGAGACAAGAAATATCGTTTATGAGATTTGCAAACATGAAAAAATTACAAAGACTTAATCAGAAATGTGAAACAAACGGCGGATTTCTTGGCTACGAAATTTAGGATCGAGATCTTTTAAACTTAAAATTAAGAAATTATTTTCTTCTGAGGTTAAATTTTCTTCAATCCACCCCTCTAACCCCTGATGGATCCCACGCCGAACCTGAAATTCTTTAAGCTGAGAAAGAATGAGCGTTCGAACCATATGACTTTGGAAAATAGGTTTAAAGAATCCAGAGCTTTCTTCCTTAGAAAGGTCAAAATAAAAGCGAATTTGATCTGAAAAAAGAAGTGCCCAAGAAGGGGACAAGTCCTCTTCCTCTGTATTCAGAAAGGCTTGGTACACGCTTTCTTTTTCTGGATAAAGGCTCAGCCGAACCCATGTCCTATTGTGCAAATGACGGCTGGCTTGCCTAGAGTCCCTCATTTTTGAAATCTTTGCTCTTACGTCCTCATCATTAAAAGCCAAAAGACTCTTCTTTAAACCGAGGAGAGCATCCTGGGCCTGAAGAGAAATTCGAAAGGCCAAATCTGTCTGTTCCTGCGCTTCTGCGGCTTGAGCTTGGGCCAAATAAGTTTTAAGAATCTCCTTTTTTTGCTCAAGAAAAACTTTTTCAGCCTTGGCTAATTCTTGATATAGATCTCTAAAGAAAAATTCCCGATAACCACTATACACCTGATCTAAAAACTCGAAGGATACTAAAACAGAAAAAACTTCCTGAAAGAGACTTTGACTTAAAGGATATTCCTTCGAAACACTACTCAACTTTCCCCGCTCCTGATCTCTTTCTTTAAAACTCCTGGCTAAAGACAAAAGCTCTGTCTTATACACCCCTTCTTCCAACATCTTAATTTTAATTCTCTCAAGTTCCGTTAAAAATTTTTCTTCGTCTAAATATTCTGAAAGCTTCTTTTGAAACAAAAGCTTTAAAAACTCTTCTGAATTTAAATGGCGATCCAAATGCAATTCTTGAAGAGCGGCCTGCGCTAACGAAGAAATATCTTTGGACTGAAAGGTTTGCAGCCTCCCCTTGACCAGCTCCTTCCCCTCTTTAAGACGATCTTGCCAATCCCACTCACTCAAGATGGGATTGAGCTGTTCCATCACAAGATCATGAACAATAAAAGCAGAGGTAAACGCGATGAAAGAAGAAGCCGGAGAAAAAGAGACTTTGGTATAAAAGGGGTTGGAAGTGTATCGACTCAAAATCTTTGTCACCGCCTCTCCCCCGTATTTCAAAGTAGAATAAAGCGCTAAATTATAACCAGAAAAAATAACTGTAGAAGCAACGGCACGAGCTAAAAAAGAGCGCCGAAACCAGACCTCTTCTGCCAAATCTAAAAAGAGACTGGCCGCTTCTGTCACTTCTGCCTGTTGGGTTAACCACCAAAGCTCTTTAAATCTGGGATGTTCGATCATTCGAAAAATAACGTCACTCACAATCATCCCTGTAAACAAAGGCCCAGCATCGATCACAGAGCGCGCCACCAAAGGATGATTTAAAGAGAGTTTATAAAAGGCCGAACTCTGGGCAAATGCTTTTCGAGCACGATCTGCCGCTATAGAAAAAGTAATAAAGCTTGCATGCATCATCGGATTTTTTAAGACTTCAAAAAAAGAAAGAAGCCGACGTTCATCCCAGTGATAAAGGCTCAAATAGGCCTCAGAAAAAGCACGCATGAAATAAAAATGAACCATTGAACGAACCATTTCAGCTGGCACAGACTTCGTCACAAAATATCCAAGGGCTTCTTTTTTTCCAAAATAGCCCCGTCGAATGAGCTCTTTAAGGCCTCGCGTGTATTCTCCATTCACTTCATCCGTAGCACGAATGAGCTCCAACCAAAGTTCTTGATAGGTTGTGTAATTTTCATATTGCTCTTTGGCTTTGCGGTAAAATTCGTTTTCTAAAGTTCTACTTTTAGGATCATGGCGATTTGCCATTTTGCGAAGAAGATTAAAGTAGGTGGCATAATCAATTTCTTTTTCATTCGGAATAGACTCTTTCATTTGGAGGTCTGAAAACAAATTTCTATTTTCTTGCCAAGTGGCCAAAGTATATTTGATCAATCCCTTTACCGTTAAAAGTTTTGCAGTAGCCAAACCTAGTTTTTGCGCTAAATCACTTTGCCCACTTTTCTCCGCTGCATGATAAAAGGTCATGAGCCCCTCAATCAAAGATCTTGTACGGATATAATGGAGCTTCACCCCTTCTTGTTTGGCAGAAACTTCCAAAAAAGACTTTCTCAAACGCACAATTTTTTTAACTTCAGCAAAGTCTGTATCTCGAAAAGAATGGATATCTTCTAAATCCATTCGACTGAGACTCCCCCTCACTTCTTCCCAAATTTGAGAAATAGAAAGGGCTTTTTCTTGAGCCTCTACACTGCCAAGAGTCAAAAATAGGATAAAAAATATGAATTTCCCCCGCATCGTTTCTTAAAGCTAAGCAAGATTGGTGCCAACAAAACTACCTTCACTTTGCCCCTCGACCTTTGCTCAAATCATAAACAAGTCGGGTAAATATTACATATTTGACTTCATTCCATAGGTTCGCTACTTTCTGTGTCCATGGCTGGACAAACAATCCCTCTCACATTTGGCAGACCTTCCGATCCTGCATTTTTTAATCCCACAGACTGGCTCACATATGCCAAAAGTTTAGGAAAATTTAAAAAGTGGGAACCTGTCGACTGCTGCATTCTCACCTTTAACTACGACTGGTTTAAGCTTTTGAAAAAAACGCTTACACTCCACAGTAAACAAGATCGCCACATTCACATTTTTAAAGTTGGAACTAAAAAAATAGCGGGCCACTTTGTCTCTGTCGGGGGATCAAAATCTGGTGCCGAACTTGAAGTTTTAACAGTCTTAGGTATTAAAAAATTTGTCGCCATTGGCTCAGCCGGCTCTCTTCAAAAACATATTGTCACAGGAGATATTTGCCTACCTACTAAAGCCATTCGTGATGAAGGAACTTCGTATCACTATCAATCTCCTTCTAAGTACTCCTATCCAAATGCTCCCCTCCTTCATAAACTTGAAAAAATTTTACAGAGAAAAAAACTTTCTTACTTTTCAGGCCCCACATGGACGACGGATGCTCCATATCGAGAAACGATTCGAAAAATTAACACCTATCGTAAAGAAGGCTGCCTCACAGTAGAAATGGAAGCGGCAAGCCTTTTTGCCATCAGCAAGTTTAGAAAAATTCCTGTCGTCTCTGTTCTAGGTATTTCAGACGAACTCACGTCCAATCACTGGCAACCTTTTTTCCACCATGAAAAACATCATCAAGCCAAAGAAAAATTGATTGATGCGGCCATTGAAACCTTAACGGTCTAAAAACCGAAGCTGAATGCTTTGGGCCACATGTTCAGAAAGTATCTGTTCTTTTTGATCTAAATCTGCAAGGGTCCGAGCCACTTTTAAAATCTTGTGATACGTGCGGTAACTAAGCCCAAACTGATCTACAGCCTGACGCAGCATTTTTTCGGTTTCTTCTTGTAAGAAACAAAATTTAACAATTGCAGGAGGTGTCATTTGAGCATTGATAAAAAAAGGCCACTGCTTAAATCTTTTTTTCTGCAGATCACGAGCTTCGGCCACCCGAGCCAAAATTTTCTTTGAGCTTTCCTCCTCTTGCACAGGCAAATCATCCAAAGACATGCCAGACACAGACACATGAAGATCAATGCGATCCAGCAGGGGCCCTGAAATTTTTTGTCGATACTTTTGGATTAAAGGCTCCGAACAAAGACACTCTTTTTTAGGATGTCTAAGGTACCCACACGGACAGGGATTCATGGCCGCCACAAGTAAAAAATCTGCAGGGTAGAGATAGCGCCCATCGGTTCGACAAATAGAAATTTTTCTTTCTTCTAAGGGCTCCCTTAAAACCTCAAGCACATCTTTTCGAAATTGAGAAAGCTCATCTAAAAAAAGAACTCCACGATGAGAAAGACTAATCTCCCCTGGCATTAAAGCCCCACGACCTCCCCCCACAAGCGCACTATAAGAAATCGTATGATGCGGACTTCTAAAAGGTCGCATCACCTGACACTCTTTTTTCATCATCCCTGCGACAGAATAGACCTGAGCCACTTCCAGTGATTCTCCAAAAGAAAGCGGGGGCAAAATAGAAGGGAGTCTTTGGGCTAGCATAGACTTTCCACATCCGGGGGGCCCCATCATTAAAATATTGTGTCCCCCAGCAGCAGAAATCTCTAAGGCTTTCTTTGCCCACCGCTGCCCTCTCACCTCTGAAAAATCTAACGAAGAGGCTTGAGATAAACCTTTTATATCTCGAAGAACAGGCACTAAAGAGATTTCATCTTTCAAAAACTGGACGATCTCTTTTAAATTTTGAATGCCATAGATTTGAAGCGTTGAAACCATAGCTGCCTCTTGGGCATTGGCCAAAGGAACAAAAACTTTTTCAATCCCTGCTTTTTGGGCTGCAAGCACCACAGGCAACACCCCTCGCACGGGATTTAAATTCCCCTGGAGAGAAAGCTCTCCTAAAAATAAATACTTTTGAAACTTTCCACACTCCCACCTTTGATCGGCCATCAAAAGTGAAAGGGCGATGGCCAATTCAAAAGAAGATCCTTCTTTGGGAATATGCGCAGGGGCGAGATTGACTGTGATTCTTTTCATCGGAAATGAAAAATCACTATTTTTAAAAGCCGACCGAACTCTTTCTTTGCTTTCTTTCACAGAGGTATCGGGAAGCCCCACAACACAAAATGAAGGAAGCCCCGCTTGTAAATCCACTTCGACCTTCACAAGCGAAGCCCTAAGACCTTGAATACATCCACTAAACAACGTTGATAACATAAGCACCTCCTCTTCAGGATGCCTATGAAAGCAAGCGGCGTGCCAAAACCTAAAAATAAAAAAGTGAGAGAATTTGAAGACTTACGAAAAATGGGATCAAAAAAAGGGGTCGGATTTCCGTCCGTTGTGCCTCATTTTTTTGCTTCTTGACCCGCCCCCGATATTTGTACCCACGACATTTTATATATGACTCCTATCTTTATTTATCAAGATGCCGAGCTCAAATAACGCTCCAATATTCTGGAGCACAAACTGAACTTATTGAAGATTTTGATCTTTTCCAAAAAAAAGAGATCGAAATCTAATCCGTTTTTTGGTAGGGTGTTTTTTTGTTATGAAATATCTTTATCGATCACGAACAAATAAAAAAATTGCAGGTATATGCGCAGGATTTGGAGAATATTTTGATCTAGATCCTTCAATTATCCGAATTGTTTGGCTTGCCACCGTTCTTTTGGGAGGCACGGGAGTTTTGATTTATTTAATCTGCTGGCTTGTCATTCCTTTAAATACCGAACAACATGTCGTCACTAGCTTTCATCCTCTCACGAGGTCCAAAGACAATCGAATTATTGCAGGGGTATGCGGCGGACTGGGCGAATATTTTCAAATCGACCCTGTCATTTTTAGACTAGCCTTTATTGTGGGCGTTTTAGCCTTGGGAATGGGAATCCTTCTCTACATCATTCTTTGGATTGCCGTCCCCTCCGAAAAATAACTACTTTTTACGATCTAAAATAAGGATTTCTGTATCTTCTATACTCCCTCGAGTAGAAATTTGATCTTTATTTAGAAATTTAACTAAAAGTCCCATGGGCCCTTGTGCGCTCCTGCAGGACAGCAAAATATTTTCTGTAATAATTCCATTATCCTTTGCTTTGATAAATCCATCGCAAACCGCTTGAAGTTTTTCTTCACCCCAAGAAGCAGATAGGCTCCCCGCTTCTGCATACTCTAGTGTAACCGTATTTCCCTTGGCCGAAACCTGCCACGTCCCCACTAAATCAGAGAGTCCAAATTCTTTTTGTTTTGGTTCTTCAGCAAAAGAAAGAGTAGAAATCAAAAGACCCACGATCATTAAAAAACGAATTTTCATAAACAGTCCTCCTTTAGGGTTAAGGACTTCTGATTATTCTGATCCTATTTTTATGTCAAGATGAACCTTGTTATCGAAAGGTATATTTTCCAGGGCCAGTGAAGAAAAGACTTAAGAAAAGGATTCCAGCTTCTATGGCGTGGGAAGCTCCTTGGATGCCATCTCCTTTTCCAAGATGGTGGGCGGTTGCAACACTCATCGTAGTCAACATAAGAAAAGAGGCAAACCTAAATCCGACACCTAAAATAAGGAGTATGCCTCCTCCAAATTCAGAGAAAGCAGCCATAAATCCCCAAAAGGTAGGAGCAAAATCTATTCCCAAATTACCCATACTACTTCCAAGTTTTGTCCAAAGCTCAATACCCCCTGTGATTTTAGGATATCCGTGGAGGACAAACATAATGCCAATCCCTAACCGTAAAATTAAAAGTCCAAAATCTGTATAATATTTTTTCAACATTTTTAAAGAATACTATTTCATTTCACCCAAAGTCTAGCGTAATCATAACAGGAACATAACCGGCCAATCCCAAGGCATTATTTGATTAAGAGGAGAGCAACTTGAGCCATTAAAGAGCTCAAAGTTGCTCTCCCTCCATTTTATTTTTTCTTTTTGCTTCTTTTTCTTATTTAATTTTTAAGAGATTTTTTATTCGGCAGGCTGTGGACTAATGCTTTAAGGAATAGAATCGATATTGCATAAATACCTGTATATTCTTCGATAATCACCTTATTTTAGATGTCCGGAATAGAATCGATAGACAAATAAGAAGTTCATCGATACAAAGTATTAGCGAAGTTGGGATATGAATTCGAAGACGTGCCAAACAATAAAATTAAA
>JACPSU010000175.1 GCA_016193105.1 Deltaproteobacteria bacterium
GAAGAAGCGCGTTTGAACTCTTTTCGCCAAGTCAGAGATGGGATTGAACTTAAAGTAAAACAGTTTATTGAGGAGAGTCTTAGTGACTAAGCCTCTGTGGACCCCCTCCCAAGAGCGTATTCAAAAAAGTAATTTCACAAAATATTTTTATTTTTTAAAGAATCACTATCATTTGGAGTTTGATTCTTATGAGAAACTTTATCAGTGGTCTATCCAAGACATTTCAACATTTTGGGAATCCATTTGGAAATTTTGCGATGTCAAGGCTTCTACAAAGTACGAAAAAATTATGGGGGCCCCTAAAATGCCTGGTACAGAATGGTTTAGGGGGGCCAAACTGAACTTTGCACAGAATTTACTTCGATATCGAGATGACCATGTTGCCCTCATTTCTGTAGGGGAAGATCGGCCTTCTAAAAGTTTAACTTATAAAGAGCTTACTCTTTCTGTGGCGCAGTGTGCGCAAAGCTTAAAAAAATTAGGGGTTAAAAAAGGAGATCGAGTGGCTGGTTTCATCCCCAATATCTCTGAAGGGGTGGTTGCCATGCTTGCGACTAGTAGCCTGGGGGCTATTTGGTCTTCTTGTTCTCCAGATTTTGGAGTGAAAGGGGTCTTGGATCGTTTTGGTCAGATTCAGCCAAAGGTATTATTTACTGCTGATGGCTATTCTTATAATGGAAAGAAGTTTGATTCTTTAGAAAAAGTGTGCCAAGTGGCCCAAGAAATTTCTTCGATTCAAAAAATTGTTGTTATAGAGTATGTCAACCGGGCCCCACAGCTAGAATCTTTGTCCCAAGCACTTTTGTGGAATGATTTTTTGTCATTGGATGCAAAAGAAATTTCTTTTGAGCAGCTTCCTTTTGATCATCCTCTTTATATTCTTTATTCTTCAGGGACAACAGGAGTTCCCAAATGTATTGTCCATGGGCAAGGGGGGACACTTCTTCAGCATTTAAAAGAATTGGTTCTTCATACGGACCTTAAACGAGAAGATCGGATTTGTTATATTACAACGTGTGGCTGGATGATGTGGAATTGGCTCGTGAGCTCTTTGGCTGTTGGCGCAACCATTGTCTTAACGGAGGGGAGCGCAACCTATCCCACGGCGGCCTTTCGCTGGAAGCTTATTGAACAAGAAAAATTAACCATTTTAGGAACAAGTCCTAAGTTTATTTCTCTTTGTCAAAATGCCAATATTATTCCTCAGAAAGTTGCAGAACTGGCTTCTTTAAAGACGCTTCTTTCTACGGGGTCTCCTCTTTCAAAAGACAATTTTGAATGGGTTTATAAGAATGTAAAAAAAGATCTTCAACTCTCTTCTATCAGTGGAGGGACAGACATTATCTCTTGTTTTATGTTGGGCAATTCCTTGCTTGCTGTCTACCCAGAAGAGATTCAATGTCGAGGGCTGGGGATGAAAGTAGAAGCTTTTAATGATGCAGGAAAATCCATTGTTGGACAAAAGGGGGAGCTTGTATGTACCGCCCCATTTCCCTCTATGCCAATTTATTTTTGGGATGATCCGGAGCAGAAAAAATATCTGAGCGCATATTTTCAGCGCTATCCCAACATATGGCATCATGGGGATTATGTTGAAATTACTGCTAGAGGTGGGCTTATTGTATATGGGAGGTCGGACGCAACCTTAAATCCCGGTGGAGTTCGGATTGGGACAGCAGAAATTTATCGCCAAATGGAGTCTTTGCCAGAAATTAAGGATAGCATTGTAGTGGGGCAGCAATGGCAAAATGATGTTCGAGTGATTCTTTTTGTAGTTCTTCATGGAAGTTATCAATTAACCGAAGAGCTGATCACTAAGATTAAAAAGACGATTAAAGAAGGGGCTAGTCCTAGGCATGTGCCTGCTAAGATCCTTACGGTTACAGATATTCCATATACGATTAGTGGAAAAAAAGTAGAACTAGCTGTGACTCGTATTATTCATAATGAACCGATCAAAAACAAAGATGCCTTAGCTAATCCAGGTTCTTTGGAGCAATTTAAGAACCGATCCGAACTCCAAAGCTAGCAGGCTGTTCAAAGCCAACGTTTTGCTAAACCAGATTAATAAGTAATCATTTTTATCTTTTTTGAGAATCTTTGTTCTTTTTGATGGACAGAGTTTACAGGGTTTGTGTACACTACCCCTTGGATGGTTCAAAAACTGAGCGACAACTGGAAGGGTTGCCGATACTCAGTCGATCTATTGGGGATTCTAAGTCTCCTCCTCCTCAGCATAAACCCGCTTCCTCTCCTTGCTAGACACATTGAAAAATCTGAAATTTCTATTATGGCCTATAATGTCGAAAACCTTTTTGATGCGACAGATGATGGGGTTAACCAGGAGGATCCTGCCTACTTACCCCTGGAGGTCAAAAAGAGTTGGACGGTCAATAAGTGTCTGAGTCGGGTCGGTTTTTATCGTACGCTTTGTGACACCCTAGATTGGACGCAAGAAAAATATGAAGCTAAGCTTCAAAAAATAGCCAAAGTGTTATTGGACTATAATTCTGGTGGGGCAGATGTGATTTCATTTGAAGAATTAGAAAACCGCCGGGTGATTACAGATCTTTGGACAAAATATTTAAAATCTAGGGGATACCAAACACTGGTTCATTTTGAGAGCCCATCCGCTCGTGGCATTGATGTGGGAA
>JACPSU010000176.1 GCA_016193105.1 Deltaproteobacteria bacterium
AGAAGTGAGAAAACATTTGGTTATCAGCTAAAAGTATAGCTCAGATTGTTTATTAGGAATGCCCTACATACGGAAGGTCAAAGAGGATGTTGTCGAGCATCTCACAAATGAGGTGACAGACAACAATGTGAGTCTCTTGGATACGAGGGGTTTTTCCAAGGCCTACGTTAATATGATGATCCACAATTTTCCCAACTTTTCCACCATCATTGCCAGTTAAAGCTACGGTCACAAGTCCCATATCGTGTGCTTTTTTAAGAGCTCGCACCACATTTTCTGAATTGCCACTGGTTGTAATCCCAAACGCAATGTCTCCTTTTTGTCCCAAAGCAGAAAGCTGTCTTACAAATACATCTTCATAGCTATAGTCATTGGCTGTGCTGGTTAAAATCGACATATCTGCTGTGAGCGCAATGGCAGGAAGCGGCTGCCTGTCATGCATAAAGCGATTCACAAACTCTCCTACAAAATGCTGGGTATCGCAGGCCGATCCCCCATTCCCAAATGCCAAAAGCTTATGGCCGGATTTAAACGCCTGAACAAACACCTCAACCACTTCGATGAGCTTAGGCTTATTCTTTTTTAAAAAATCGAGCTTTACTTCAATGCTTTGATTAAAAATCTCATCAATACGCTTTGAGACTCTTTCTTTATTAAATTCCATAAGCTAAGAATTTAAAATAGATCAAAAGGGTTGTCAAAATTAAAATTCGTATGCTATTATTTTAAGGCTTTCAAGAAAGGAGCATCGCTATGGGTAACGTATTAGAAATTTCAGATACTAATTTTGAAAATGAGGTTTTAAAATCTTCCACCCCAACAGTTGTTGATTTTTGGGCTACCTGGTGCGGACCGTGTAAGGCACTGGCTCCCAAAGTCGAACAACTTTCCAAAGAATTTTCTGGGAAAGTTAAATTTACAAAAATGGATGTGGATGAAAATCCAAAGACTCCTTCCCAATACGGCATTCGAGGCGTTCCAACCCTGATCGTATTTAAAGATGGGAAAGTTTTTAAACAGCTGGTTGGGGATCAGTCTTTAGATAACCTAAAAAGTTTTTTTAACTCTTTATCTTAACGCCCGACGAATGTGTTGTCTCACCTGCTCATTTTGAGTTAAAATTTCAATTCGTTCTAAGGACATTCGGACGGCTTGCTGGATACTGATATTTCTCGTATGAAGTTTTTGGATCAAGGCTTCTACCGCTCGATCATCGCCAATGTCTCCTAAGCTTTTTGCAGCCACCCATTGAACCAGAGGATCTGAATCCTCCAGAACGCTGAGCATGGGCGTTAAAGCGGGCATTCCGATTTCTCTGATGGCATTAGAAACTAAAAAAACATCTAGCTCCTTTCTTCGAACTGCTTGAAGAATGGGCTCAATGGCAGGAGCTCCAATGGCCCCCAATGTTTTTCCAATCCCCATTTCTATCTTATGGGGTTCTTCAACGGGTCGTTTTCGAATGTCACGCAGAGTTTCCAAAAGTAAAGGGATGGCTTCTTCTTTCATTTGTGCCAATGCTTCAATGGTCACTGGATGAAGAGTATATTCACTTGCAAATTGTTCAATCAAAATAGGAATAGATTCTCGATGTTTAAGCCGCCCTAAGGCTTTAATAGCCTCTTCTTTAATAAGTCTAGGAAGAACATTATTTTCTTCTGGAAGAGGCTCAGAAACCAGAGACATCAAAAATTGAATGGCCGGAGGATGGGTTTCAAATTTAGAAAGAGAATTGATGGCCGCTTTTTTCTCACCGAGACTGAGCGTAGGAAAAGCTCGCATTAAGGCCGTAGCTGCATCTGGAGAATGTGGGAAGTGGCCCAAGGCTCGCAGAGCCAGATCACGAACATCCGAATCTGGATCTTGAAGAAGGGCCGTAAGCTTTGGCAAAGACGCTACATCTTGAGCAATCCCTACCGCATAAGCAGCTTCTTGCCGTCTTTTAGAATCAGAAGACCAAAGTTCTAGTGCCAGCTGTTTTTTGAGAGCTTCTTGTTGACTGGCTGGACAAAAGGTAATGGCGGAAAGAAAGATTTTGTGGCGTGTATAAAATTTACAAATTTCAGTAGAATCTTCAGTTAAAAAATAATTCATAAAAATCTTTTTGATATTTTTTCCATAGTCCTCGCAATTTTTGGATTGAGCGACTGCCTCTTCAAAAGAAATGGGCAAAACGCGTTTATCTTTAGAAATCTCAATAAAGACACGCCTTCCCAAACGGTTTAACTCTGTCGGATCTTCGATCGATCGCTGACTGACAAAGAGGCGTCCTTCTTTAACATAGCGAGCTGCTAATAAGGCTTTTGCCATATTGGGCATCCCCCAGCCTGTTTGGGGATCAAAACCATCCGGACCCAAATCCAATGCCGTTGCTTTTAAAATATTTAAAATCACCCCACTCACCACGGGAGCAGCCCCACTGGTCCCGCTAAATTTTTCTTCTCTCAAAGAATGAATTTGAATATCGCTGGGAGCTGCAAAATCGGTAGAGAGCCCTTGATTGGAAAAATCTGAAAGGCGCAGCATCGGATCTACAGAAGAAATAGATAATATATTATCCACATTAGAGGGAAAAGGCTTTTCTATCCCATATTCATTGCCTGCACTCCATACCACCATCACATTATTGTCTTTAATTTTTTGAAGAAGCCCTGTGACCTCTGGTGAGGTTGGAGTCTGAAAATAAGTTAGACTTAAATTAATCACTCTCACACCTTGGTCAATTGCATGATCTACAGTCTTCACCACTTCCTCATCAAATCCCCATGCCCCCCCCTTAATCTTATAGGCATAAAGTTCTGCGCCCTTGGCTTCTCCAACGGAACATTGATCCTTGGAGCACATAATAGAAGCTACGTGAGTACCATGACACATTCTTTCTCCTAGCACCCCCTCTTCACAGACAATCATCATATCTTGAAAGGTTTCAGATTCCTGAGACAATCCCTCGTCTACCAAGCCTACTTTAACGGGCTCATCTTTTTCTTGAGGGGTTAAAAGATCATCTTTGAGCTGAGCCCCTACTCTCCATTGCGCCCAATAAGGTTCAAAAAAACGATTATCTTCAAACATCTTCTGTTGACACTGCAAGGGATTAAAAGAGGAAGCTACTTGGCATTCCTCTTCTAGCGTTGTCATCTGTAATTGAGTATCAATGGCATTAAACAAAAAGAGGGGTTTTACGAACGTGAAGGGAATAGGCTCAGCATAGGCTACCGAACCACCTATAAAAAATAAAAATAATACCCTCCTAAAAAATGCATTCATCCTCTTCTCTTATCGGAAACTCCTCGGAAAAACTGAACATATGTATATGAAAAATTTAAAACATGAATCTTCTGAGGTGGATCGATAGCAACAGCCCAATTCCCACAAAAGAAATAATAATCGAAGATCCCCCATAACTGAAAAAAGGAAGAGTAATTCCTACGACAGGCAAAATTCCGGTCACCATCCCAATATTCACAAAGCTTTGCCAAAAAAAGATAGAGGTCATCCCAATAGCCAAAAGCGCTCCAAATTTATCTCGAGCATGACGAGCAATATCAAGCCCCATGAGAATCAGCATCGCATAGACAATCATTAAAATGAGCACCCCCACAAATCCATGCTCTTCTGCAAAAACAGAAAAAATAAAATCTGTATGTTGCTCCGGTAAAAAAGCCAGTTGGGTTTGGGAGCCTTTGAGATGCCCCTTCCCTCGAAGCTTTCCAGACCCAACCGCTACAATCGATTGAAGCGCATGATACCCTTTTCCTCTGGGATCTCGGCTAGGATCTAAAAATGTTCGCACACGATCTCTTTGATAATCCTTTAAGACAAACTTATAGGCCAAAGGCACCATGAGCACAGCCACCATAAAAAGAATAAACAGCGACTGCCATTTCATTTTCACAAACATAAAGAGCGAAAAAGCCACAAAACAGACCAAAAGTGCCGTCCCAAGATCTGGTTCTGCTAAAATAAGTAATACCGGAGCCCCTAAAATCAAAAAGGGAATCATCAAACGCCTCAAGGAATAGCCAACTGCCACATGGTCATCGTGAAAATATTTAGCTAAAACAAGGACAATCCCTATTTTCATGAGCTCCGAGGGCTGAAAACGAAAAAAACCTAAATCAAGCCAACGTCTGGCCCCATAAATTTTAGGCCCCACCACCAAAACAGCGGCCAGAAGCACAAGCACAATAAAATAAAAAGGATAAGAGAAGCGCTCAAAAATTCGATAATCTAAGAAAACAAGAATCGTCATAAAAGAAAATCCCCCAAACATCCAATACATTTGGGCAAGATACTGACGACCCCCCGTTTGATACGTAGCACTGTAGAGATTAAAAATGCCAACAATACATAAAAAAACCACCACAGCTAAAAGTGAAAAATGAAAATCGGATAAAAAACGTCTACGCATTCGGTTTTTTCTTCTTCCATCGAATGGTTGCAGGATCCAAGCGATCTTTTAAATACGCTTTAATGACATCTCTGACGACCATATTGGCCCCGTGATACGGATGACAATCATGCATCGCCAGTACCGCTACCACAATCTGAGGATGATCCACCGGAGCAAATCCTACAAACCAGCCATGATCTCGAAGTTTAAATTCCAAGCTTTCACATTTTTTGTCTTCATCTGCTTTTGTAAAACGCACTACTTGAGAAGTCCCGGTCTTCCCTGCAATATCAAATCCATCGGCCCGAGTTGAAAAATAGGAAGTCCCTCCAGGCTCATTCACCACGGCATAAAGTCCTTCCCGCAACTGTTTTAAAGTTTCCTCATGTAATTTTTGGGTTCTTAGCACTTGAGGATGAAATTCCCGAATCAGTTCTCCCTCAGGCTCCTCAATTCGTTTAACAACATACGGCACATAGGAGATGCCTCCGTTCGCAATCGCGGCATAGAGCTTGGCCAATTGAAGTGTGGTCACCGTCACATATCCTTGCCCAATCGCCACTGGAGGAGTTTCTCCAGGAAACCAAATTTCATGAAAACGTTTCAGCTTCCACTCTGTGGTTGGCATAATTCCAGGGACTTCTCCTCTTAAATCAATCCCAGTTTTATAAGAAAATCCAAACATCTTGGCATATTTGGCAATGGTATCGACTCCAATTTTAACTCCCAGCCGATAAAAATAATAATCACAAGACTCTTTAATCGCTTTATGAAGATCCACTATCCCATGGCCCCCCTTGCGCCAGGTCCAACACCGATAGTGCCCACGCCCTAAATAATAATGACCATTACAATGAACCGTATCTTTAGGGTTCACCAAGCCCTCTTCAAGAGCAGCGAGTGCAGTCACTAATTTAAAGGTCGATCCCGGTGGAAAAGCATCTTGAATCGCTTTATCTAGCAAAGGCTTATTGGGATTTGAAATTAAAGACTCCCACAACTCTGAGCTTACCCCCCTTGAAAACTCTGTAGGATCAAACGCGGGCTGGCTATGCATGGCCAAAACCTCTCCCGTATTGGGATCTAAGGCCACAACAGCCCCCACTTTATCTTTAAAAGCACTCACAACTGCTTTTTGAAGATCGCGATGAATCGTTAAAACTAAATTTTTTCCTGGGATAGGATCTTTTTTAGATTTCTCATAATCAAAGATCGGATTTTTAGAATCTGATTTTTTGCGCCCAAAAGCATCCACCTCAGAGTACGTAGCCCCATCTAATCCCCTTAAATAGGCTTCCCACCGCTCTTCGATCCCCGCATGCCCCACAAAATCTCCCAACTTATATTTTTGGAAGGACTTGCGATTTAATTCATCAAGTTGATTCTCCCCTACTTCTGCAATGTACCCATACAAATGAGCTCCAATGGGCCCATCTTGATACACACGTTTAACTTCTACAGCCACGTCAATGCCTGGCATATCAAAATGATGCGCCTCAATGAGCGCTACTTCATCTCGAGAGACATCTTGCTTAATGGCGCGAGGCTGAAACCTGGGCAGGGTGGACTGTTTAGTCAACGTTGCTAGAATTTCTTCCTTCGGCATTTTTAAAAGAGATGAGAGCATGGAGACTGTCTGCTCTGGTTCTTTCACATATTGAGGCGTCCATGTAATATCAAAAGAAGGGGCGCTATCAACTACAACTTCACGATTGCGATCAAAAAGAATGCCTCGAGTCGCTGGAATTTTTTCAGGCTTTAACGCAATTTCTTGAGAATATTTATAAAAGCGATCCCCATTTAAAATTTGCAGATACCAAATCCGAATAAAAAGTAATAAAAACGCCACTACGACAAAGCTGGCCATGTAAATAAAGCGGCCTTGATACTCCCTAATTTCTTCGCTTTGCCCTATGAAGGTTGCCATGTAGGACGTTCTTTCGCCAATAAGGCATCCCAAAGTGCGAGACTAAAAAACACAATGGGAGTGAGTAGAAAATTTAAAAATGCCGTGGATAACAGGGAAAAAATAGATGTGAGGAATGTTTCTCTCAGAGGTTGATAAATCGACAAAATTCCCCAAAAAGAAAGTTTAAAAATGAAAGATGCTAAAACCACAAGC
This sequence comes from Deltaproteobacteria bacterium, assembly GCA_016193105.1. GTDB lineage: Bacteria > Bdellovibrionota > JACOXK01 > 2-02-FULL-40-11 > 2-02-FULL-40-11 > JACPST01. The sequence goes on from JACPSU010000176.1 coordinate 6,516, forward strand.
CCCATTTGTGCAAGCACCATATCGATCAATAATCCTTGGCATAAAACTTTTGTCAGATAATAAGTCGCCACAAATACACATGAATAAAGTCCGAAGGGGGCTCCGGAATTCAACTCCACCAAATATCCTATGAGAAAAGAAAGGACGCCTCCCTCGATAGCAAAGCGGTTTAACGCCAAATAGGCAATCAAAATGACTAAAAGGTTGGGTTTATAAATTCCAAAAAATTGATGTAAAAGTGTAGATTGAAATACAATGCATAAAAAAGAAAAAAAAAGAATCGCTAAAAAATTAAGACTATTTCTAAAAGGGTTCATGGCGCACTCTCAGAAGGAGGCTGGATCCCCCGAAGACTTGTAATTACAAAAACTTCCTCCAGTTTTCCTAGATTTGCCGTAGGGGTCACTTCAATACGTTGAGAAACTCCATATTTTTTCTTTTCCACTTGCGTGACAGTCCCCACCAAAAGCCCCTTGGGGAAAATGCCTTCAAGCCCGGAAGTCACTAAAATATCTCCAAGTGCAATATCATCTGTTCTGGCCACATAATAAAGTTCGCAGATAGAGTTGAGCCCCCCCTTCACGACCCCTCTGGTTCTAGAACGCTGAACAATCGTATCCATCGCATGGTTTCGATCGGTCATTAAAAGGACATCACTAAAATGCTCCCAAACATTGTTTACTTGGCCTACTGCTCCTGCAGGAGTAATAACCGGCATCTGTCGTTTGAGCCCTACATCATGCCCCTTATTAATCCGAATGGTTTGATATTCGCTGGCCGTATCTCTAGCAATGACTTCTGCTGAAACTCCTGTTGGCAAATATTTTTCTTTAAACGCCAAGAGCTTTCGCAGTCTTTGATTCTCAATTTCAATTTCATGCATATTATTAATAATCTCTATTAACCTATTGTTTTCACTTGTTAATTTTTTATTTTCTTTCTTTACGTTTACTAAGAACACATAGGTATTTGTCAGATTCATCACGCTATCAAATCCAAAGGTAATGGTCTTTTGAATGGGACTTGTCACCCACAAAATTACTTTGTCATACCAACGCAATTCTTTAGGAGATTTAATGGTAGAAGAAAGCTGAAACAAAGGAATTAAAATCAGAAGAACAATGACAATGACCAACCGATATTTTTTGATCTTATCCAATGGTTACACTACGATACTTATCTAAATATTCTAAGGCTTGGCCCGACCCTCGCACAACGGCTGTAAGGGGATCTTCCGCCACAACAACCGGTAAATTGGTTTCTTCACGCAACAAAAGATCGAGATTTCCCAAAAGCGCCCCCCCACCGGTGAGCACAATGCCTTTATCCACAATATCTGCAGAAAGCTCTGGAGGTGTTTTTTCCAAAATATCTTTTACCGCATCAACAATAACACGAATAGGTTCTTGAATGGCCTCCCTGATTTCTTCAGAGGTCACTTTAATGGTTTTTGGAATCCCCGCCACAATATCTCGCCCTCGCACATCCATCGTTTTAATATCTTCTGTCGGATAGGCTGTCCCAATTTGAATTTTAATTTGTTCTGCTGTAATTTCTCCGACTAAAATATTATGCTTTCTCTTTAAATACTGAATAATAGCATCGTCAATCTTATCTCCCGCCATACGAACTGAGCGACTGCAGACGATCCCTCCCAATGAAATTACGGCAACATCCGTGGTTCCTCCCCCAATGTCCACCACCATATTGCCAGAGGGCTCTGTAATAGGCAGCCCTGCTCCGATAGCGGCAGCCATCGGCTCTT
>JACPSU010000177.1 GCA_016193105.1 Deltaproteobacteria bacterium
CAAAAACTTTTCCAGGAATCGTAGCCACCTTAGATTCTTCTAAAAGATAGGTAGCCATGTCTTCAGACGTGTTGATTTGGCGATTTTGAAATTTTGTCCCATAATATTTTGAAACATCCGGGAAAAGATAAAAAGCTCCCTGCGGTTTAAAACAAGATATTTTTTTAATCTTAGAAAGCTCTTCTAAAGCAACAGATCGTCGTTGTTCAAATTCTTTGACCATCGCTCTCACACAGGCTTGCGGCCCAATGACAGCTTTCAGCGCTGCTTTTTGCGCAATGGCATTGACCCCCGAAGTCGACTGGCTCTGAATAATCCCAATCGCTGTTAAAATTTCTTGAGGGCCCACGGCATATCCCACGCGCCAGCCGGTCATGGCATAGCTTTTAGAAAGTGTATTAAAAATAATGGTCTTTTCGTAGAGTTTTTTAGAAAATTTGGCGATCGAATAAAAAGATTGCTCCTCATAAATCATTTTAGAATAGGCATCGTCACTCACCACCCATAAATTATGCTCTTCTAAAACAGCAGCCAACGCTTCGAGCTCTGCTTTGGTATAGGTGGCCCCTGTCGGATTCGAGGGAGAATTTAAAATAATGGCCTTGGTTTTGGGCTTTATCGCTTTTTTGAGTTGCTCGGGGGTGATTTTAAATCCTTGGCGAGGGGTGGTATTTAAAATTTTAGGAACTGCGCCTGCAAGCTTTAGCATCGGCGGATAGGAAAGCCAATAAGGAGCAGGAACTAAAACTTGATCCCCTTTATTGAGTGCTGCTTGAAAAAAATTGTACAAAGCCTGTTTGGAGCCATTGGTTACTACAACTTGCTTCCAATTATAATCGAGCTCCAAATCATTTTTGATTTGCTCGACAATGGCTTTTCGTAGTTCCGTAATTCCCTCAGGGGCGGTATATTTCGTAAACCCTTCATTTAAAGCATCGATCGCTGCTTGTTTAATATGAATAGGGGTATCAAAATCAGGCTCCCCAATCGTGAAAGAGACAACATCAATCCCTTGGTCTTTAAGCTCCTTGGCCTTGGCTGCAATGACCAGCGTCTCTGAAGCCCCAACCCCATCCAGTCGAGTTGCAATCATTGTCTAAATTTTTCCTTTAATTTTTTTTCAACATGAGGGGGGACAATATTTTTCAATGCCCCTCCCAATTTTGCCACTTCACGTACCAAATGCGAACTCACAAAATAATAATCTTCGGAAGTCATCATAAAAAAAGTATCGATTTTTCTATTTAATCTCTTATTCATCGCGGCCATTTGGAATTCATATTCAAAATCAGATACCGCTCGCAAGCCTCGAATAATGGCACATGCCTTTTTTTGAGCTGCATAGTCCATTAAAAGGCCCTTCCAAGTGTCAAGGGTCACACGTTTTTCTTTTTTAAATGCTTCTTGAAGAAGCTCTCTTCTCTCTCCTACATTAAATAGACTCTTTTTTTGAGCACTCTCAGCAATAAGCACAATGACTTCATCAAAAATAGTGAGGCTTCGTTTGACAATATCTACATGACCTAATGTCACCGGATCAAAAGAACCCGGATATATCGCTAATTTAGCCATCGGAGCCTCTCAAAAATGTAATCACCGTATCTCCATAAGGCCTCACATCCCAAAGAGAGAGTTTGTGCCAATTTTCTCCCACAATCTCTCGCTTAGAATGCTGAGCCACAACCATCGCATTTGGATTTAACAAAGAAAGTGTATCTAGTTTTTGAAGCGTTTTAACCACATGATCATGCTCATAGGGAGGATCTAAAAAAATAAGATCAAAATGCTGATTTTTTTTGGCCAGCGCTTCTAGCGCTCGATCTGCTCTGGCTGGAATAATTTTAACCTGAGTCTGACAAAAGGCTGTGTTTTTTCTTAAAAACTGCATCGACTGATAGGAATCATCCACAAAGGTAGCCTCTCTGGCCCCTCGGCTGATGGCTTCTAGCCCCAACGTTCCAACGCCACAAAAAAGATCTAAGACAGAAGTATGATCTAGAGTTTCTGGAGCCCCAGTGACCAAAATATTAAAGATATTCTCTCGCACACGATCTGACGTGGGGCGCACACGAAGGGTGCGTGGGGAAAGTAACGTTCGTCCGCCGTGTTCTCCGGCAACAATTCTCATTGTAACTTCTTGGCTAGGAGAGAAGCACTCCCTTTTGCATGAAAGGCCAAAATAAATTCCTTGGCTTCTTTATAAGCCTCATCAGAAACCTTCTTGGCCTCTTCTTTTGAAATCGAATTAATCTCTTTTAAGAAAGGTTTGGTGGCCATTTTAATATTCTGGCCATTTTCCTCCGCCCACTTTTTCATACGATCCATAAGCTCTTTGGGCAAACATCGATGGGCCACATTTTGCCATTCGGTTCCGACATTGCCTTTGCGAATGCCGTACTTTGTAAATTGTCCCAAAAGAGGCTTGGGTGTTCCTGTAATTCCATGTTGCGCAATACTCACACCATAGGATTTGACTGCATCATAAATTTCTTTGGTGCGCTTCAGATCAATATGCACTTCTTCTCCTGGACGATAGTTTCCATGTTTAGACCCATTATACACCGCCAAAAGATTGGGTTTGATCCCATTTTTCACAAGACCAGAAATAAATTGAACAGACTCTTCTACCGTCGAAAGCCGCCCTTCTTTTCCCACATGTGTAATTTCTCCAACTTCTACCTCTAACCCTACCTCTTCTTTCATGAGAGGCTTAGCAAGATCGGTCGTAATACGGGTATTGTCTGGAATTTCGTTAAAAGAGGCATCGACACAAAATGAGGTAAATCCGGCTTTCAGTTCCGCATCAATAAGCTTCCTGGAAGATTCAATTTCTTCTGGAGTTTGGTTCTTAATGGTAATGTGATCGCCATGAATAAAGAAAGGCTTCGTATAGCCTGTTTCGTTAGCATAGCCAATAATGGTGTCCCAAAAAGTTTGAGGAGTAAAACCGGTATAGCCCCCCTCTAATCCTCCTTCGGATTTTGCAATTTCAAAAGCCACCACAGCGTCGAGCTCTTGAGCTGCCTTCATAATTCCAGGAACCACATGCTTAATCCGGATATTACAAGCCATCGTCATTAATTCTTCATTTTTCAGAGCATCTAAAATCGTTCGGGAACTCAGTAAACAGACTTTGGAATGGGCACCAAGTTTACTTCGGACATGACGGGGTCTAAAATCAAGTAAGTTATTTGACATAGTACTTTCCTCCTTTTATGTAGACGGTAGCGAGGCCTAAAATATTCATGAGAGCCCATTTGAAGCTGGGCGATCATGAATATTTTAGACCTCGCCACTCTCTAAAAACGAGAGAAAAGTACCATGTGGAAATGTAAAAATCAAGGAAAGGAATGGCTGCTGGGCTATTTTGAAATAATGTGGTTTTCCAATACAGCCCGAGGTTGAACAACAAAGAGTGAAGAACCCCGAATAGCAATATCCGTAGCTTCAAAGATTCCATCACTTGAAGTAAAAACAGTTACAACACTCTGGTTATCTTTTGAGATTCTTTGAATTTGATCACTGCCCTGAAGGACAAATAAGTTCCCCTGATCATCTAAAGCCAAAGCTTTTGGCTGGTTTATCTCAGCAACGGGAGTTATACTGCCAGCAGCAGTTATTTTTTTAATACGATTATTTTCACGGTCAGCAATATAAATATTTCCGTCTCCATCGGATATCATATCAATAATATAGTTCGTTTGGAGATTAGAGCCAAAATCTTGTGCTTGAGCTTTTATATTGATTCTTCGAAATCGGCCATTACTTTCAAACACAAACACGTTGCCTTCTGGATCCGCTGTCATGGACAAAATATTTAAAAATCGTATTTTAGAAGGATCAGAAAAGCCCATACTTCCTGTTCCTGCCAGGGTAGTGATAAGACCTCCTGATGTTATTTTTCGAATACTATAATTCCCAGAATCCACAAAATATAAATGGCCATTTTTATCAAAAGCAAGATTTGTAGGAGAATTGAGACGTGCTTGAGTAGCACTTCCTTCATCCCCACTATACGCAGCATTGTTTTTTGATCCAGCGTAAATTTCTACCTGCCCAGAGGAAGTGATTTTGTTAATGGTATGCCCCTCTGAATCAGAAACATATAAATCTCTATTTTGAGGATGTATCGCAATATGGCGTGGCCCATTCAGTGACGCATCACGCATGCTTCCTGCGACCTCACTGATACGTCCATCATCCTTATTTATTTTTAAGATAAAAGCGTTAGCTGGACTCGAAGTTTCATATCCTACTATGTAGATATTCCCTGTCTGGCTCATCACCATGCGTTTAATTAAATTATTATAGCGATCATCAAAAGAGATTTCAGAACCATTTTTTAAAAGTTTGCTGCCACTTAGAAAATAAAAATCGCCTACAGAGTCTACCGCCATACCAACAGAGGCGGTAATAGGTTCATACCATTTCCTAATAGGACGGTCGGAGGAAAGTCCATCAATCACTCTAATTTTCTCTTGCCCGCTTAGAGAAGGCCCTTCTTGAATATAGATTTTACTTCTAGCTTCATCAACAATGACTTCTCGTGAGTTAACAAGTTTAACATTAATAGCAGCAGATAAACTATCTGCAACCGATCCCATAGTATTTCCTGCAATCGTCGTATGGTTGCCAGAAGCATCGAATTTTTTAAGATAGATATCTTGCAAAAAATATAGCTCACCGCTGGAAGTTACAGTAAAGGCTCTTAGAAAATTCCCTTCTAAAACAGTAGAAATCTGACCCGAGCCATCAATTCTTTTAATTTTATTTCCATCTAAAAATAAAATTTTTCCGTCAGAGGTTAAGTCAATATCCGTAGGCTCAACCACCTCTGTTCCGCTAGCAACAACTGTAGTTTCTCCGCTTGGAGTAATTTTAAGAATTCGATGATGCCCAGTATCTGAAACATACATGTTTTCTTGAGCATCAACTGCCACCCCTGAAGCACTGAGTAAATAATCCATGCGCCCACTGACTATTTTCCATTGTCTTGCATGGCTACTGACATTTTTTGTAAATACCTTTTGAATACGTTTACCTTTTAAGTCATCGGCAATAACTGTAACTGTGTGAGCAAGCAGCGGAAAAGAGAAAATATGTGAAAATGTTGTTTCCCCTTGAGAGGACAAAGGAATATCGATTTCATGGGTATCGTGATCAGAAATAAAAAAGACTCGCTTAAGACCATTACTTGCAGAGACATTAAAAGAAATTTTAGGAATTTCTTCAATAAGAGTATCCCCCTCAAAGGAATCTTGAAGAGTTGTAATATCTAAACGTTCCTGACTCGCTCTATCCTGAGACCCACTGACCCCTGAACTTCCATCTCCTCCTCCCCCACCTCCACAGTGGATCAAAGTCCAAGAAAGTAAGAGTAAAAAGAGTAGGTAATAATAATGTTTCATCAAATTTTAATTCCCAAATTTATAACAAGCACCTACTGACCTCTCTCATAGATGAGTTTTTTGCCATTCGCATTTTCGCATTCAAACTGCATCATCCCAGGCTTTTGATTAAAACGAAGGTTCTTGAAAACAGCCTTACCACCCTTCCATAAAGGCTGCCCCGAAGAATCGTTCTTATTACTTCCTGTATAAGTTATTTCTAACTCAAAAAGTCCAGAAGCAGGATCTTTAAAAAGATTCCAATCAAAGTAGGCTAGAAAAAAGCGGCTAGGAGCGGTCGTATTTGTAGACCCAAAATAATGCACTTCTCCCGTACGCTTTCCACTGGAGTCTTCAGAAAACTGAAATACCTCTCGAATAAGAGAA
>JACPSU010000158.1 GCA_016193105.1 Deltaproteobacteria bacterium
CCACTGGCCGTAAAAATCACACATTCCGGTTTCACCTTAAAATGAGATGCAAAGAACTCTCGGCTTTTTTTAATCACCTGAGAAGACTCAAATGACAAATGATGCGCACCAGAGGGATTTCCATGGGGAGCTTTAAAAAACTCAGCCAGTGCCTCTGCCACATGTGGAGCACAAAAGGTCGTCGCCGCGTTATCAAAATAAATCATCCTTTTTGTTAAAGCCATAGGCCTTCTTAATTACACGATCTTGGGCGTTTTTAAAACATTAAAATCTCATGAGAATTCACCTATAGATTTTAAAAAAAAATTGAAAATCCAAACTTCTTAAGAGATAATAGATTTAATACTAGACGTGGAACGTAAGCGGAGTTTGTAAAGTGAATCATCTATCAAAGTTCTTGGCAAAGTTAATGGCGATTAGCCTTTTTTTTATTATTTGTGTTTTTTCTTTTGTCTTTTTATTTAAAAAAGAAAAAGTACAACACCAAAAAATTCAGGAAATCGTACAAAAGACAGAACCTCAGGAGAAAGAAAAACTTCCAGAAAAGATTATTTGGGAGGAGTCCTCCATTTCTCCCTCAACCCCTCAACCTCAAAAATTCCATCAAAAATTCAAAGAAGAACCCAAAATCATTGATCGACGAGGGCTCATTCAGCCCAACACAAAGATTGAACAGGATGAATACGGACGAGAGATTATTGGAGACGAAATTGTACTTACGGTTCGCCTGGGGACAGAAGGATCGGAACTTGAAGCTTTAGAGAAAACCTATCCCCTCGTTCTTAAATACTATGATCCTTCTTTGGGGGTGGCTCATTTTCAAATTCTTCCTCATAGTCGCTTTTCACGAAAAGAGCTTCAAGGCCTAATGAAGGAAAAAGCCTCTTACATTGTTTCTGCAGAAGACAATGCCCTGCTTTCAGCAAATTTTACCTTACCCAATGAATATACGGCTTCAAAACTCTGGTACCTCTATAATGATGGCCAAGAGATGGTCTTTCCTCAAGAACTCCGTATTCCCAAAAAACAAAATGTAGATATCTTCTTTGGCCACTATGGGAGCTTACCCTTAGATGCAAATTGTGGACAACTGATTGCAATCACGGATACTGGATTTGATCCCTATCATCCAGATTTTCAAAATGTATATGATTTATCCAAAGCCAAAAACATGAACTGCAAAAATCAAGATTCCATTCATATTTCTTCTCACTTGAGTAGCGAACAAAGTGAGTGTTACGAACCTAATGCCCATATCAATTTACTTAAAGACTTGGCAGATCCTTTAAAAACTCCTCGTGCTGATCGAGAAAAAACTGAACAAGAGTTAATTCATGGACATGTTCTCACCAGCATTATGGCCGCTCTTCGTAACAACATCAATGGAGCGGGCTTATGTTCCAATGCAAAAATTATTCCTATTCTTCATGGAAAACTTCAACGTGATGAAAACAGCCAGAAAGTAAGATTTGTATTTACCGATCTAGATGGCGCTTTAAGCATTAAGGCAGCGATAGATGCAGGGGCCAAAATCATTAATGCCTCTTGGAGTGTAAAAACGACCCAACAAATTTGTGATAACAATGAAAGCTACTTTGCAGCCTGTCCCTTGGTTCGCACTATTAAATATGCACAAAGCAAAGATGCATTACTCATCGCCTCTTCAGGAAATTATGCTTCCAATAATGATGCCATCCCTTATACCCCAGCAAGTCTTTCCCCCTATTTTGCCAACGTCATTTCTGTGTCCGCTTCAGGGCCCGAAGGAAAAATTTGGAGCGGTTCAAACTATGGAAGCAGCAGTGTCGATCTCTTAGCTCCAGGCCAGTATATTTATGGGCCTGTGTTATCCAATAAACTACTTACTAAAATCCCTGCTGAATACAATCCTCTCGAAAGACAAGATCAAACCTCTATCTATGGAGGAGACAGGGGAGGCGGATGGGGGGATGGAACATCCGCTTCTGCTCCGATCGTATCGGCCATTGCAGCTATTCTTTATAGTCAACTAAAAACTAAATTTGAAGCCTCTCATCCCATTGAACAATACAATTATGCAAAACTTGTAAAAAATATTTTAACAGAACGGGTAGAGACGAGCTCAGACTATTGTCCCGATCGGGCTAAAGTAAAATATGGATGTCTCAATGCCTATCAGGCCTTAAGTTTTGTAAATTTCAATATCAACACAGAAAATGAATCTACGGTGTTTCCACTAGAAGCTCTAGACACTTCGTATTTAACAACTCTGGCTCAAACTGGAATTTTCGGCCCTCCAGTTGGAGCCAGCTCTGAAGGTGAGAGAGGAAGCACAGCTATTTCTGCAAGCGGCGGAGATAGCGGAGGAGGTGGTGGAGGTGGAGGCTGTGGGTTTATCGATAATCAGAAAAACTTTCCTCCTTTTGGTGGCAATTGGCCTATTTTAGTTCTCTACACGATGGCCTTCTTACTTTTAGTCCGAAAAAAAATAATTAGAAACTTTATTCATATTCTTTTCATTACCCTTCTTTTTTCTTCTTGCGGAGGAGGAGGAGGAGGTGGTGGTGGGGGCTGCGGAGGTTCCTCAGGAGGCTCTCCTGTGAGTGCCAGCCCTTCCCCAGGATCGACTATTTTAGGAACTGGAGAAGAAGCGCAAGTACAAACAACAATTTTTTTTACCCTTACACCCCCTACTGGTAGCCCTTTAGGCCCCATCACAGTTTGTCAATATAATGATGCAGAGACTTTAGTTCGGTTCATCCAAAATATCCTCATCAATCAAAAATCTGACCAAAAAGAACTTCAACAAAAATTAAACGAGAAAACTATCTTTGAAAGAGCAGGAAGGTATCTCCTCATTATGGTTTCCTCTGCTCCTTGGGCATTTATAGATATGACAGGAAAAACAGACATTGTCATTACTGAGGAGGATAAAAACAAAGCCCAGTCCTTAGATCCTTTTATTACTAACCAATGTATGCCCCCCTTTACCCCTTCTTCTAAAGTAACATCTTCTAAGGCAGGGCAGGTGTCGCCAGCCGCTCCTCCTTCTTTAACATCAGAAGAGAGGCTTCGTATTCAACACAAAGCTAAGGAGCATCTAAAGAAAGTAGAAGAAGAAATTAAGAATCGTCTGTTTTTCCTCCAAGCACTTCGAGAAATAGAAAATTTCAAAGTTTCTGAAGCTCTTGGCTATGTTCCATCAGAAAGCCCCTATGAAGAAAATAGAATTGTTTCTGCTGCTCATATTTGCAAACCTGGAGACACTAGAAATCCTTTAAGAGACAGAAGCTGTCAGCCTGAGATTTTTCCCTTTGGACTACCCATAACAAAATATTCTGATGAGGGATCTCTAGCGGATTTATCCATTGGTATCTCTTTTAGGGGAGAGTCTCTAAAGAATATTATTAAAGAGGTCATGCAAAGAGAGACGCAAAAGAAGATTGTCTATGAAGAATTAATAGGACCTGACACTCCTATTAGCTCACCTCTATATAATTTTTTAGTGACCGTAGGAAATCAAATAGGAGAAAACCAAGCTCTTTCTCTTCTGAAAAACTTTTTTGAAGAGAATATTACGATTTGCAAGGTGAGCGGAGGTGAAGAATCTGTCTCTTGTTCAGCAGAAATTCCGTTTACAGCGAGTTTTGAAAAGTTCGATTGGGGATCTATTTATCTTAATCCCACCTCTAACTTATCTCCCAATAGTTGCTATGCCCTTCAAGTGGCTTTAATCAAAGATGCGGAAGAAGATTTTTTAGGAACCTTTTGCCTAGGAGATATGAAAAAGCAGTCTTATTTAGTTTACCGAGTGGATCGAATAAAATTAGATCAAAAGATAAGTACAGACTATGGCATTAACCCCATGACTAACGTCATTGAGCATTTTCGAGGGAAAGAGGAATATCAATCTGAGGCCAATCCCAAGCGATGGAGTTATTTTTGGCCACAGGAAAAGACTCCTCAGTATTTTTCTGGAAATCGCTCTCTGGATTTAATTGGAATTCCCCTTCTAACAAATTTTCACTATGACTACGCACGCTTTGAAGAAACTCGGTACAAGGATGAACCTCATTATTTTAACCAAATCCTCTTGGACGATTGGGAGATGGGACACTTTATGCTTACTCCTCAGCCTCCTTTTAATCCTTTAGACGAGGGCTATTTTAAAAATGCAAAAATTCGAAGGCTGATTCAGAGTTCTCCTCCCACCATTTTTGAATCAGACCCAGGAATAATTGAAGTTGCTGGATTTGAGTTCAGTGATTGGACGTGGGAGGAGGCCACGTGCGAGACCCCCCCTCCGCGTTATCTTGATATTATTGCAGGAGGGAATAATCAAGATATCGGATGTAAGGGATGTCATTATCTTGAAGAGAAGATACCGCCTCCCGTCGGAGATGATTATTTTAGATGGCAGAGTGCGAAATTTAAAACTAAAGTTAAAATAGATGTCCATTCTCCCGTCACTATTTTAGAAAAGAGTGAAGAAAAATACGAGTGGCAAGGAGAACAAATGATTTCAAGCACTGTTAAAAACAATTATTTAGGGATCAGAGCAACAGTGAGCGTGACAGAGGTCGACATTGATCACGCCTCAACATCTTGTACAGAAGAGGCTCTTTTAAGAACCCTCAGTCCTTTAACAGCCGACCAATTAGATCTTATGAAGCGAAGAAATATTAAAGTTGAAGTCATTCCTCCCAAAATTTTGGATGACAAAAGAGCAGCCTTGGACAGTCCAGACCCCTTTGTGCAATTGAAATATGGCTATAAGATCCCTAATACCTCTGAGATAGGTTCTTGGGA
>JACPSU010000157.1 GCA_016193105.1 Deltaproteobacteria bacterium
GGTTGAAATCAAACCTGGCCACACAGTCAAAAACATTTCTAAAATCAATGAGCAGTTTCAACTTAAAACTCACCAGGAAGAATATGCGTGCTCCGCATTAGTGATTGCCACTGGAGGCTTATCTATCCCCAAATTAGGGGCCACAGCCTTTGGGTATGAGATCGCCAAGCAATTTGAATTAAAAATAGTGCCCACGAGAGCTGCACTGGATGGATTTATTTTAAATCCATCTGAGATTGATTTTTTCTCTACCCTTTCCGGAATTTCTCTAGACTGCGTGGTTTCATGCAATGGTGAAAAATTTAGAGAAAATATTCTTTTTACACATCGCGGGTTAAGCGGCCCTGCTGCCCTTCAAGCCTCTTTGTATTGGAACCCGGGCGATCCCCTTGAAATTGATCTTTTGCCAAATTTAAATTCTCATGAGTGGTTATTAAAAAACAAAAGAGCAAAGCCTCGCTTAGAAATAAAAAATCTACTTTCTGAAGTCTGGCCAGAAAGATTTGCAGAGTTTTTTTGTACCTACCAAGACCTAGTTCATAAACCTCTCCAAGAAATTAAAGATAAGGAGCTTGAAGCTTTTTCAAAAAATATTCATGCCTGGAAGCTACGCCCTCTTGAAACCGTAGGCTATTCAAAAGCTGAAGTAACACGAGGCGGCGTAGACACAGATGAACTCTCCTCTAAAACCATGGAAGCCAAAAAAGTTCCCGGCCTCTACTTTATTGGAGAAGTGGTCGATGTCACAGGACAACTAGGGGGATATAACTTTCAATGGGCCTGGGCTTCTGGCTGGGCCGCCGGACAAGTGGTCTAATCACTGCTCAACCAAGATAACTGTTTCGATCTAATCGAAACACTTTGTTTATATTGGGCATTGATTTTAGAGAGGCCTGATGTTACCTCTGCTCTCCATGCTGGAGACAGAGAGAAATATTTCAGATTATCGAAACTGGCTTTTAGATGAGCTGTGCACACGCAAAGAAACCAATCCCAGCTATTCCTTGCGGGCGTTTGCTAAATATCTCAAAGTAAATCCAGCGACTCTCTCTCAGGTCTTCTCAGGAAAAAGAGGCTTTTCTAAAAAAAATGCCCTGAAGGTCGCAAGTAAATTCTCTCTCTCCCCTGTTGAAACTAAAAAACTCTTATCAACAATCAAAAAAGAGACTTTAGGCAAAGAAGAAGATACTTCCTACAATGAAGTGCTTCAGCTAGAAAACGACCGATTTAAAGCCATTTCTGACTGGTATCATTACGGAATTTTGAGTCTTGCAAAATTAAAGAATAATGAGGCCTCCCCCGCTTGGATTGCAGAACAACTCAATATCTCTACTCCAGAAGCCAAAGTAGCCATTGAACGGCTAAAACGTCTCAAATATGTAACTATTGAAAATGGGAGATTAGTCAGAGTAATTCAAAAACCTTTAAGCATTGCGTCTAAAATCCCCTCCCCTGCGATTCGAAAATATCACAAGCAAAATCTAAAGCTGGCTGAAAAAGCCATTGAGGAAGTTTCGATGCAAGAAAGAGAACTCAGTGCCATGACGATGGCTATTGATCCAAAAAAAATGGATGAAGCAGCAAAGATGATTACGAAGTTTAAACGCAAATTTTTGAAACAGATGGAATCTGGAAAACAAGAAAGAGTCTATACTCTTTCCATTCAGTTCTTCCCTCTTTCAAAAGCTAACAGAGGTAAAAATGAAAACACAAACTAAAATCCTATTTCTGACCCTAACACTCATGGCTCTTTCAGGGGCTACTCACGCAGATGAAGTAGGGAATGGGGGATTTTACTTACCGAAAAATGACAAAGGAGAGCTTATCCAAATTTCTCTAGGGCTACACCATCCTGATGAAGAAAAACTACACGAGGCTATCCAAAAACTCAGAATACCAGATGAGCTAAAAGATTGGATAAAAACTGATCTAGAAACTTCAGTTATCTATTATAGCAATGAAGTGGTCAAAAAAGAGAACATTAATGATGGGCCAGAAAAACCGGCAGAGTGGTTTCCTGAAACTGTATTTGTAGATAACCAAACCCTTCTGGCTGCCTATACTTTTTCAAATTCACGGATCGTTGTTTATTTTACTCCTTTACTCAATCAACTTTCTTTAGAAGAGCGAATTCTCCTCGTTTTACATGAATCTATCCATCGACTTCAGTACAGTTGGTTTGGAAAGTTAAGTTTAAATGAACGATTTGTTATGGGCTTTGTAGAACTTTTAAAGAAAGATCTGACAGAAGGTATTCCTGACGATGAGATGAAGAAAACTTATCATGAAACTGCTATTCGATTTCAGCTCCCTTCCTATGAGCACCTTCCAAATGGCCATGGTGATCCTCGTCGTAATGGAAAGCAAATAGCTCTAGTAGAAATTAATCTCAAAGAAAAAACTGATTTGACATTTAATGTCGATGATCTTGTTGATTATGACTTTAACGTTACCCCTGAGAGTATCTGGGCATTCTCTTTCATTTTTGGAAAGCTTATCATGAATGAATCAAAAATAAATAGAAATGTATTCCCATTTTATGATTTTTGGTATCGATGGCCCCATTACGATACGCCCTATAATGTAGACCAACTTTATCAGCCTCTATTCTCTATAGCCATCCCTCTCTCTGTTGCACAAAAGTTGGCAGTACAAGCATTTGAAACGGCAATCGAAAGTACGGCTTCTATAGATAAAAAATTGGCACAAAAAATTAAAGATCTTAGTAAAAATTTAAAAGTTAAGCGCTTTTCAGAAGAATTTTACGATAAATTTTATATCGTAAAAATATTGAATCCTCTTTCTAATGAAGACGTTCCTTTAAATGATCTGCTTTTTTCTATGATTAAGGAATATTTCAATTCCATGTTTTATAATCAACGTTCACGCTGGGAGAAAATAATTGGATCGCAAAAATGGGAAGAAAAAGCCTTGAGAAGAAGCCAAGACTATCGCGAGCAATTTAAAAAAACTTTTTGTGAGACCCTAAATTCCTCAGCGAAGTTAGAAGTTCAAAAATATATAAACATCCTCAATGATGGCAAGAGACCCTTAAAGTTGTTGGTTCGCGTGCTGTATCGAACTGTTGAAGATAGCTCCCCCTTTGGACGTCCCAAATATGTGAGGCAAATTTATGCTCTGGAAGGAGAGATGGTAGAAGAATGAATAAACAAGAGTTCCGTATCACAATAACAAAATCACACAACGGAGGTAAAAATGAAAACACAAACTAAAATTCTGCTTTTAGCCATGGCACTCATGGCTCTTTCCGCCATCACTCAGGCTGATGAAGTGGGGAATGGGGGAGATCCCATAGAGCTTGTTTATATAGAAGCAGCGGCTCAGGTGAGAAACAAACTAAACCCCCTTCAAGACAATATGGTGTTCGTTTTAAGAATAGATCCAGATGTAAAGGATTGGTTACTCGAAAAAGTAGAAACCAGAAGCCGGCTAGGTCACTTGAAACGATTGGCCAGGTTTTTAGAGAGAGATACAATGCAGTTTGTAGAGGGCCCCTGTGTTGAACCCAGCGGCGCCCTTCGTCCCATTACATATATCGGGGACGAATATGCCCCTCGAGTTTGTATCTCTAGATCTTTAAATCAAACAACAACTGTTGAGCAAGCAACCGCACTTTTGTTACATGAACTCGGCCACGGCACAGGTGAAAAAGATCATATTTTTCTATCCGACTTTGGAAGACAAATGGCCACTTCAGAGGCTACTTCTGGAATTCGATTGAGAGAAGATGGAAAGCAAGTTATCGTTGAACTAACCAATGGTCAACTTTATCCTGGGGGATATTCGATAAGCAGCTATCAGAATGATATTTTTTCTACTGTTTATAATAAGGAACTTAGCGATGCGGCGTGTCAAATTTATGGATATGATGGAAGTTTAACTTTTACTATTTACAAAAGCTTCTTATTGACAAACCAATCATGGAAAGTACTTACAGAACTTAAGGACTCCAAGGGAGCCCTTGTACGCGAACCTCAATTTGGAGGGTTAGGTAATACTTTCTATTATTTTTCCAGTATTGTTTGTTACAAAAATTTATAATTTTTTTATAAATTAAAAATAGCAAAACGCCATCTCTTGGCCAAAGGCAATGACAGGATCGTCGTCACCCCACACGCCGATTCGGTTTAAAGCCCTATGTAACAGATGAGTCGGCTTATTGTTAAGATAGGCCGTTACAAAAGCTTCTTGAATCGTCACCACGCCATCTTGATCTAAATCTCCCTGTCCAGAGCTAAAGGCTTTAAAAAAATGATAACTAAACTTAGGCCAATATTTTCCATCGATCGGCCCTCGATAGGAAAGATTATGGTTGGAAGAAGTCACAACGGTTCGATTGAGCCCACTGCAGCTATCCGCAAATCCTCCACTCTTACAAGCTTGCACAATAATGATTTTTTGAGTGGCTTCTTTAAAATAACGGGTCACATAGTCATTTAAGAGCTGGCCTGAAAGCTCAATGGGAATCGCCCCTAACGTAATCCCTGGATAAAGATAAATAAAGCTATCATCCCTTCTTCTAAATCCATGGGAATTAATATAAATAACGACTTGCCCATCTTCAGGCACTCGTGCCCCTAATTCAGCAAAAGCAGTTTCAATCGCTTCTTCTTCTAGAGGAAAATCAATATCTTTTCTTCCATCTCCATCAAAATCTCTTCCATCATGAAAGGCTGGAGAATGCGCGATCACCCAAATATGATCTCTGGGAATGCCTTGGGCTTTAAAGGTTTCAAAAGCTAGGCGAGTAATATTGCGATTTTCTTCTTCGGGACTGCCTGTAATAATCAAAGCATACGTTTTTTCTGGATGAAATTCTCCTTCAAAACTATAGGCAAAACCATGGGCCATGGCAGAAAGAAAAAAGAAGAAAAGCAGAAAAATAAAATTCATTTTCAAAGTTTTATTGAGAAAACGGTTTATTTCAAAATGATTTTTAAGATAAAAGTCGGCATGGGAATTATTTTTTCTTCCTACACGTATTTTTAAAATCGAATTCTGAGGCAGCCGAAAAACATCCTCATCTGTTTGATCATCGCCTATATAAATAGCCTGTTTTACTTTGAGCTTTTGCATGGCCATTCTTAAAGAAATGCCCTTATTGAATCGAAAAGGAGGAAGAAGATTGATGACAGACTTTCCCAGAATTATTTTTGGAAAGGGAGAAAGTTCTGAAATACCCCTCCAGAGTGAACGTTTCACATAAGACCGATCACGCGCCTGACGATAATGAATCGCCAATGAATATTTTTTATCTTCCAACTCCACACCTTGAAGACCCGAAATATTTTTTATAAGCTTCTTTTTCCATTTTTTGCATAGGCCCCGAAAACGTGTTTTTAACTTTTGATGAATAGCGATCCCTTCTAACCCATGATTTCCGATAAAAAAAGTTGGCATAAATGAACAAAGTTTTTTTAAATCAAAAATACTTCGCCCAGACACAATCGCGATCGGAGCTTTCTGATGTAATTCTTCCAATAGTTTTTTTGTCTTGAGTGACACCCTTGCGTGAGACAACTTCGGAGTTAAAGGAGTGAGCGTTCCATCATAATCAAAAGCAAACAAGGTTTTTGAATGGCAGATCCTTTTAAGTTTTTGGAGTCCATCTTGAGTGAAAAAGTGCATCATCAATATTGGCCCTCCAAAATTCTTTTTCTCCTCGACGAATCGCCATCGTTTCTAATCTTCTCAAAATTCGATTTCTTTGGCGAACCCTCGAAGCATCAATGAGCATTCGTCCTGCCCATCGAAACACATTATACTCTTGAATATAGGTTCTCATGCTTCGCATGCGTTCTCTTTGTTCAAAAGGATGCATCGATAGCGCTGTATGAAGCGCATCGGCACATTGATCGATATCATAGGGATTTACAATAATCGCTTCTGGAAGCTCTCGTGAAGCTCCCGTAAAATGGCTTAAAATCAAAACCCCCTGTTCGTCATTCCTGGCAGAGACAAATTCTTTGGCTACCAAATTCATTCCATCATGAAGAGAGCTCACAAAACAAAGATCCGACCCTCTATAATATTCAAAAATTTGGGAAGGCTCGTGATGCTCTATCTTTAGAATGATAGGAGGATTTTGAGTAACATTAAATTTTTCATTAATACGCTCTGCAACTTTTCTCACCTCTGTTTGAAAATGCTGATAGGTTTCAATTCTAGATCTCGATGGAGCAGCAATCTGAATAAATGAAAACTTTCCAATCCATTCAGGATGAAGATCTAACAGTTTTTCTACCGCTAAGAATCTCTCAATAATTCCTTTTGTATAATCTAGACGTTCAATACCAAGCCCAACGACAGATCGATAAGAAAGGCCATGGAGTGATCTAATTTTATTGCTACATTCTTGAATGGGTTTACAAAGATTAAGCCAATACGGCGGCCACTCAATAGAGATGGGATAGGCTTTCACGGCTGTCATTTTTTCTAAGAAAGATATGGTTGAGTGTTCTTTATCAATACGACATTCTAAAAGACGATCTACCGTTTCAATAAAATTATTACAATGAAACTGAATATGAAAGCCCACAATGGTACTTCCTAATAACCCCTCTAAAATTTCTTCTCTCCACGGGCAGATACCAAACGCCTCTGGATTGGGCCACGGAATATGCCAAAACGTAATAATAATGGCATCAGGAAGTTTGTCGCGAATGAGCTTAGGAAGAAGAGCAAAATGATAGTCTTGGATCAAAATAACAGGATCTTTAGACCTTGCTTCCGACAAAACAACTTCAGCAAATTTTTTATTTACACGTACATATTGCTCCCAATCTTGAGAACGAAAAACAGGCCGAGTATGGGCAATGTGACAGAGGGGCCAAAGCCCTTCGTTAGAAAATCCATAATAATAGCCTTCTTCTTCCTCCTCTGTGAGCCAAACACGTCTTAATCTATACTTAGGATCCTCCAGAGGAACTCTTAGTCGATCTTTTTCATCTACAAACTCACGATCCGCATTTCCACTGCCATGGGCAATCCATGTGCCTGAACATGTTTTCATGACAGGTTCTAATGCAGTGACAAGACCACTGGCCGGATGCCGAACCTCAACATCCCCCTCTTTTGTGCGATTATGAATATAAGGCTCTCGATTAGAAACAATGATCACTTCATCTCCTGACAGCTCCTTATTTAAAATTTCTTTTAAGACTTTTGGCGTCCAACTAATTAAACTTTCATCTCGAATGTGTTGATTGACTTGAAGTTCCTTAATTAAAGTTCTTAAATCTTTCACCAAAGGTTTCACTTCTTCAGAGGTCATTTCAGAAGGTCTAAAAATTCCTTCTCCTGTTAAAAGAGTCCGCATCGCCCCAATCCATCCTCTCCAACTCCACTGGGCAATGATGACGGTCAACGCAGAAATGACAATCCCAAGTAAAATAAAAAACATAAATACATACCATTTGGTTTCCTTACTTCTTTTCTCAATAAAACTCATATCGTGGATTAAAAAAAGATGACCTAAAACTCTTCCCTCAGCCATCAAAGGATTTTTGGTAATATGAATATTGCCATCTTCTAATTTTCTGATGTTGTACGGCTTAAGCTCAAATTTAGGATCAAGACATCTAATCTCTTTTGGAAAATTTTCTGACTAAAGAGTCATGAACGGCATTTGCAATCATTTTCCCTCTCAAATCTAAATCCCTTGTAAACCAATGAAAGGTAAGAGTATCAATGAGAGGAGTTACACTCAGTGCAACTAAAAATAAAACCACAAGCAGTGGCAATACAAATCGTAAGGATAGTTTCATATTTGTTTTTTACTTTATAGTGCGAACCATACGGTGGCAAAGTATTTTTTAGAGGTGCCCTTAAGAATCAAATCGACCGGGGAGGTAAAGAGTGACGAGCGTTCCGCCGTTTTCAACGCTGGAAATAAATATTTTTCCTCGATACTGCTCGACTAAGTCTTTACAGGTGGAAAGACCCAGGCCTGTTCCAGAAGTTTTGGTCGTAAAAAAAGGATCAAAAATACGAGAGAGAACCTCTTTGGGAATGCCAACACCATTATCTTGAATTTCAACTTTCACCAGCTCATCTTTGAGTCCGGTACGAATCATAATCTTCCCCCCTTTGGGAAGAGCTTCAATGGCATTGAGTAACACATCTAAAATAATATGTTTAAATGTCGCCTCTGGAATTAAAACCCACGGAATGGAGCCGACAAACTGAAGACTTAACTCTACATGTCTAGATTGAATTTTTTCTTGAACCTCTTTAATGAGCAACGAAAGTGACTCCTTCACATTGGTTTGAGATTGCCCCGAAGGCTCATGAAGATCAAATCCAGCTGCGAGTTGCCCTAACGTTGACAAAAGATCAATCCGGTGAAGATGATCCTGAAAATCTATTTTAGGAGTTTTTTTGCGTCCGAAGAAAAAACCGGTTCCTAAACCAATACCAAAAATAACCAAACTAAATAGAAAGGGTCTCAATGTGGCTCAGCGCTCCTTGTACAAGCTCTTTATACGCTACCTTTTCTTCTTCCTGAAGTAAATCCAAAAGTCGTGCTTTTGTAGCAGGCGCTTGCGGCTGAAAAAGTGTACAACAATCTTCAAAGGGGCGAATCGAAATCTCATAGGTTCCAATTTTTTGAGATAAACTAATCGTCTCATTCTTATTAAATCCGATCAAAGGACGCAGGATAAGCATATCTGTTGCCGTACTGACTGCAGAAATATTTTCAACCGTTTGACTGGCCACTTGCCCAATACTTTCTCCCGTCACCAAAGCCATCCCCCTTCTTCGATACGCCACTTCGGTAGCAATCCTTTGCATCATCCGTCGATACAGCAGCGTTCGGTAGCGCTCATTACAGTGTCGCTGAAGAGCTTCTTGAATTTCTCCAAAAGGGACGATGTGTAAAAAAGATTTATTTTGATAGCAAGAAAGCGTGCGAACCAAATCTAATACCTTCTCTTTACTCTGCTCTCCCGTATAGGGATAAGAATAAAAATGAATATATTCTACCGGACATCCTCGCTTCATCATCATCCAAGCGGCCACTGGAGAATCAATCCCCCCTGAAAGGAGAGTCAAAACTTTGCCCCCTGTCCCAACCGGCAAACCTCCCAATCCACTTTCTTTTTCAAGAAAGAGAAATGTCTTTTCTTCTCTAATTTCTATTCCAAGTTCAAGTTCAGGATCATCTAAATCTATTTTTAACAAAGGGCGCTCGGGCAATACAAAATTGGCAACTTCAATATTGACGGCTCGAGAGGTTAGAGGAAATTTTTTGTCAACACGACGGGTTGTCACTCGAAACGTTGAGGAACGATTGGGGACTAAAGCTAACGCTTCTTCTTGAATTGAAGACAATCTGCTTTCCACCTCTACAATGGGGCTCAAAGAAGAAATACCAAAAATTTTTAAAAGGCGGCTGCGAACCTCCGTGCTTTCTTCACAGCGTACCAAGATTCTTCCCCAAAGATGGTCGATAGTTATAGGAGTTTCTTTAAGTTTTTCTTTAATGTTTGAAATAAGCTTTTTTTCAAAAAAGAGCCTATTTTTGCCTTTGAGCCCCAGCTCATCGTACCGTATGAGATATCCACACACTTTCATTTTATTTTAAATTTTGAAGTCGGCTTAAAATGGGAGGAAGGACTTTTAACGCCTCATCAATTTCACTTTCTTTTGTATAGGGAGAAAAACTAAACCTCAAGGCCGAAAAAATTTCCGAATCGACACAGCCAATGCCCTTTAATACATGACTGGGCTTTCTTTTCTTGGCATTACAAGAAGCTCCTGGAGAAACAAAGATCCCCTCTTCCTCTAGCATACGAAGCAAAACTTCCGATTCAGATCCTTTAAAAGAAAGATTTAAAATATAAGGAGAGCTCTGCTTGGGAGTATTGAGTTTCACATCAAAGGGAAGCTTGCGTATCCCTTCGATCAATTTTTGTTTTAATGCTAAAACGGCCTCATGGCTTTTATTTTGATTTTGAAGAATATCGCAGGCGGCCAAATAAAACCCATAAATCATCCCGATACTTTCTGTGCCACTGCGAAGCCCATGCTCTTGCCCCCCGCCCCACAAGAGAGGCTCTAATCTCATCTTTCCATCGGTAATAAGCGCACCTGCTCCAATCGGCCCATGAATTTTATGGCTACTAATTGAAAGTAAATTCACCCCCCACGATCCAAACTCCAGAGGGATTTTTCCAAAAGCTTGCACCGCATCCACATGGAAAGGGACTCTAAAGTCTCTCTTTCTTAAAAGACTTCCAATTTGTTCAATGGGCTGAATCGTTCCAATCTCATTATTCACCGCCATGACAGAGACCAAAGCTACGCTTGGAGAAAGTTTTTGGGTCAAATCTTCTAAATCTACAAAGCCCTCACGATTGACCTTTAAAAACTGAAGCTCAAATCCTCTTTTGGCCCAAGTTTCTAGCGTCATTAAAACAGAGGAATGCTCGATGGGGGTCGTTAAAATAATCTTTTTTTCTTTGGGTGCTATTTTTTGTAAGAGTCCTGAAAG
>JACPSU010000008.1 GCA_016193105.1 Deltaproteobacteria bacterium
ACATCTAAAATATCTTTTTCTTTATTAAATTCTTTGGAATGGCAAGTTGAACAAGAAATATTTTTAGGTGCCAACTCTTGGGCAGGCGATTTAAACCAAAAATCAGCCCCTTCTTTTTCAATCCGATCGGAGATCAGAAGCATGAAGTTTCCATCGGTCACAAGCGTGGAGCAAGCTTTGCAATAAAGGGCTGGAATAGGAACGCCCCAAACTCTTTGCCTAGACAAACACCAATCAGGCCGAGCTTCCATCATTCCTTGAATCCTATTTTTCCCCCACGAAGGAATCCACTCCACTTTATGGATCCACTCGAGTGCTTTTTTTCTCAAACTGTTTTTTTCCATGAGCACAAACCATTGTTCTGTGGCTCGGAATAAAACAGGCTTTTTACATCGCCAACAGTGAGGGTAGGAATGAGTGATTTTACTTTCTTTAACGAGGTGATCTGTTTGGGCAAGTCTTTGGATAATTGAAACGTTCGTATCAAACACAAATTGACCGACATAATCTGGAACTTCTTGGGTGAAGCGCCCCTGATAGTCTACGGGAGAAAAAATTTCAAGACCATGCTTTAATCCCAAATAGTAATCTTCAGCTCCATGGCCAGGAGCAGTATGGACGCAGCCGGTGCCTCCTTCAAGAGTGACGTGATCTCCCAATAAAATAACCGATTCTTTGGCTAAAAAAGGGTGTTGGCAGTGAAGGTGCTCCAGATCTTTGGCTTTGAATTTGGCAAGAACAGATCCCAAAAACCCACACTCTTTTTGAACGGATTCTAAAAGTCCTTCGGCCAAGATAAAAACGTTATTTTCAACCTTCAGTGCCACATAAGTAAATTCTGGATGAAGTGCAATGGCCAAGTTTGCAGGTAGGGTCCAAGGCGTTGTCGTCCAAATGAGAACAGAAACCCCCTCATTTTTAAGAGCCGAAATTTTTTGAGAAAGTTTTTGGTGAGATTCTTTCGTCAAAGAAAACTTTACATAAATAGAAGGGGAGCTCTTCTCTTCGTATTCAATTTCTGCCTCAGCGAGTGCTGTTCTGCACTGAGCACACCAGTGAATAACCTTTTTTCCCTTCTGCAAAAATCCCTTGGAAGCCAGCGTGGCCAATTCTCGAACAATCGTGGCTTCATAATCAAAACTCATCGTGAGATAAGGATGATCCCAGTCGGCCAAGACCCCTAATCTTTTAAATTGTTCGCGCTGAATCCCCATATATTTTTCAGCGTGGGCACGGCAAAGCTTTCTAACAGCAATAGGGTCTTTTTTTTCTTCGGGTTTTAGTTTTGAAGTGGCCTGAAGTTCAATGGGGAGACCATGACAATCCCATCCCGGAACAAATTCACATTGAAATCCGCTCATATTTTTAAATCGAACCACAAAATCTTTTAAAATTTTATTCATGGCGGTACCCAAGTGAATATTGGCATTGGCATAGGGGGGGCCATCGTGAAAAATAAATTTTGGACAATTTTTATTTTTTTGAATAATTTTTTCGTAGAGTTTCTGATCCGCCCACTTTTTGAGAACTTCGGGTTCTTTTTGGGCCAGATTGGCTTTCATGGGAAAGCTTGTTTTAGGAAGATTCAGCGTGTTCTTAATATCCAGTATCTTTATCATAAGTTTGAGTCAATTTCTCTAGCTTTTTTAAATTGGGCTTGAGCCATTTTTTCGTTGTTCAACTTTTCAAAATTTTGTCCGGAAAGATAATAACTCTGAGCTCTCCAAAAAGGAAAGGATGAAAAAAGCTGTTTGGCTTTTTCTAAAAAGCCATTGGATTTCTTATAGTCCCCATTTTGATGAGCGCTTAAAGCTAAGAAGTAATAAGCAAAAGAACATTGAGGATCAATGGTGAGCGCTTTTTCGAGCTGTTCTATGGCGATAGACTGTTTTCCTAAGTGTATTTCTTCTCTGGCTTTTTCCGTAAGCCTTAGGGCTGCCTGTGTATGTGCAGGGGGCGTCTTGGTATAAAAATTGAGCAAGGGGTCGTCTATAGAAGCCGAAGGCCTAAAAAGTGCACAACCAGAAGTTAAAAATACAAAAATAAAAAATATTTTCATATCTAATTTGTTTTCTCTTTCTTCTTCTTTTTAGGATTGTGTATTTCGCATGTTGTTTTAGGCTCTGTTCCTTTGATAAAAGCTTCTTTAAAAGAAGAAGGGCACTTAGAGGTTGAAAGCTCTCCTGTTTCTGGATCGATATTTTGAAACACGATATTTTCGGGAATCAAGAAATCTACTTCTGGTTTGCTTTGAGTGGCCTTCATCATAAATCGTGTCCAAAGGGGGAGGGCTGCTTGTGCCCCGGTAAGCCCCACTTTTTTTTCTTTATCAAATCCTACCCAGCTGACCCCTACCAGATCTGGTGTGTATCCTGCAAACCAGCTATCCACATATTCATTGGTGGTGCCGGTTTTCCCAGCTGCAGTTTGCCCAAACCCAAAAAGCCGAGCTCCTCGGCCCGTCCCCCGGTCTAAAACTCCCTCTAAGGCATAGGTCACTAAAAAAGGAGCTTCTGGAGAAATCACTTTTTGAATTTCAATAGATTTCCCCTCTAAAATTTCTCCATTCGGGCCTACCACATGCTTAATAGAAATGGGAAGTGCCCGGATTCCTCCATTTGCAAGGACAGAATAGGCAGAGGCTATCTCAAGAGGGGTGACTTCAGCGCTTCCCAAAGAGAGAGAAGGAACAGCCGGCAAGGGACTTTGAATTCCTAGTTTTTGAGCTGTTTTAACAAGTTTTTTTATTCCAACTTCCGTAGCCAGACGTGCGGTGGGAATATTAATAGATTTTTCTAGTGCTTCCCGGGCAGAAACTTCTTTTTTTTCTTGGGTCAGCGACCCCTCTTTCTTCTCCTTGTCTTCGTAATTTAGAGGTTCCCAGGTTTGGCGATCATAGGTAAAAGTGAAGGGTTCATTACTCAGCCGA
The DNA here is from genome assembly GCA_016193105.1 of Deltaproteobacteria bacterium. Taxonomy (GTDB): domain Bacteria; phylum Bdellovibrionota; class JACOXK01; order 2-02-FULL-40-11; family 2-02-FULL-40-11; genus JACPST01. The sequence continues at coordinate 2,930 of JACPSU010000008.1, forward strand.
GTGGCAAGCGTATATTTTTTATCTTCTAAAAAGGCTGTGAGATAAACAAAGGGTTTAAAAAGAGATCCAGGCTGACGACGAGCTTGGGTGATTCGATTAAATTGACTTTCATTATAATCGCGCCCCCCGACCAAAGCACGGATAAATCCTGTTTGAGGATGAAGCGCAATGAAAGCTCCTTGAAGTCGCTCCCCAGGTGCAAGATCTTCTTTTAAGTTAGCCCATTGAAGTTCCAGTTGTTTTAGAGTGGTTTGAAGCGCCTGGTCAGCAAAAAATTGAAGACTCATGTCTAGAGTTGTAAAAATTTTAAGCCCCTGGGTGGTGAGAACCTTGGAAGGATATTTTTCCAAAAGTTCTGCGCGTACAAAATCTACAAAATAGGGAGCACTGTTAGAAATGGTAGATATTTTTTTAACTCGCAACGGTTCTTGAAGGGCCCCCTCATATTCACCTGCCAAGATGCCCCGGATGATCCCTCCCAGCAAAGCACATTCCGCAAGGGTGAGCTTTGAAAGAGGTTTTGAAAAATAAAATCGTGAGGCTTCAGAAATACCATAAATTCCGGCAGAGCCCCTTTGTCCAAAATAGACCTCGTTGACATAGGCCTCTAAAATTTCATCCTTAGAATAGCGACTCTCCACAATAAAAGACATGAGTGCTTCATTGAGCTTTCGAAGAAGAGTTCTTTTTTGAGTCAAAAAGAAATTTTTAACCAGCTGTTGGGTAATGGTTGAGCCACCTTGAACTACGGTTCCTGCTTTTAAATTGGCCAAGAAAGCTCGGAAAATGGCTCGGGGATCTAATCCTGCATGTTCTAAAAATCGGGCATCTTCAACAGAGATAATTGCATTTAAAAGATTTGAGGGAACGTCTTGTAACTTCACCACCTGGCGATCTTCCCTTGATCCTTCGAAAAACTCTGTAATAAGCTCCGGTTCAAGCTCGACAAGAAAGATCTCTTCTTGTGGGTCTCCTTTTTTTTGCCCCAAAGATAATTTGGAGATATGGGTGATGGTCGTGTCTGTAATGTCTAGCTGAACAAGAAATCCAGAAAAATTCTTCAAAGGGTAAGAAAAATCATTTAGATAAATAGTCCAAGTCATTTGGTTTGAGCCATTTTCGTGTTGAACTTGATATTCCCCAGGATGGTGGACTACTTCAGAAGAAGATTGATAGCCTAATCTTTCTAATCTTTCTTTAAGTTGAAGTGCAAAAATATCCATGCCTGGATAAAGTTGAAAAGAATCCGAATAAACTTTCGAGGGAATATCCCATTTGGGACCAGAAAATTTTTTAGTAATGATCACCGTTAGTGTAGAAATATAAATAACAAACCCTATGGTTAAGGGAATGGTCAGAAAGATAAAAATTTTAAAAAGCCGATTATACATATAGGCAAATGACTTGACCTTCTTAAGCCCTTCATCTACTTTAGAAGAAATATGAGAATTAGACAAGAACAAGTCGAGCGAGCCTGTCGTCTTATTTTAGAAGGGCTTAAGCAAAAAAAATTAATTACCTTTAAAGTACCAGAAGCAAAAGTGTACCAAAAACTTTTAGACACATTTCAAATTAATTTAAAAGAAGAAGAACAAATTGATGAAGAAGCAAAAAAAATCTTAGAAGAGCGTTTGGAAAACTCAGATCCTAATTTAGATCGCCAAAAGATGTTTCTCATGATTAAGCGAAAACTCGCCCAAGACAAAGGGTTTATTTTATGATGCTCAGCGAAGATCGCCTTTCTCATTTGGCCCACCTTCTTCAAGATAGTATTTGGAAAGCAGATCTGGTGGATTTTAGCGATGATGATTCAGCGCTTCGCGATATTAAACGAACACTTCATAAATATTTTTCTACGGCAGAAGAAATTGACCAGATTGTTCGCCAAAAACTTTATGCTCAAGGTCGAAAAGTTTCTGAAGGATCCCAAGACTGGGAAGTGTTATATAAGAAATATTTTGAGGAAGAATTGGCCAAAAGACGCTTTTAACAGCCTGCGCTCCTATTTGTTGACGCCTCTTTTTTTTTATGCTACCTCTTCAATTCGTGATTTTAATAAGAAAAATTCATTTTATTTTATCTTTCTTTGTCTTTTTTGTTACTTTGCCTGCCTTTTGTGATTTTTCTTTATATTGGCGAGAGAGTTATTTTTTAGTTGAAGGGACGGGTATTTCCACAGCAGATCTCAGTAATAACAGTGCTGCAGATAATGGAACGGGAAATGACCGCGTCTATTCTACAATGAAACTTCGAATGAAGCCTTCGTTAGGAATCACGGATCGCTTATCTATTCATGCTATGTTTGATGCCTTTGTGACCCCACATGCAACCTTGTCTCAGGAAGAAGGAGCGTTTCAAGGGATGCTTCCTACAGATGTAAATCAATACGGACCTGTACTCAATGGTACTTCTTTGCCTAACGCATTAGATGGAAGTGGAAGTGGATTTGGTCAGTCTACAGCGACAACGGGAGATGGTAATTTTCTCATTAAGACGGCATTTTTGGAGTATATTAGTGATTGGGGAATTTTAAAGATTGGACGACAGCCTAGACACTGGGGGCTTGGGATTCGCTACAATGCAGGAGATAAGCAACAAGACAAATTTGGAGATCGGACAGATTCTATCGCATATGAATTAGGTTTAGGCAGTATTAAGTTAGGACTTCTATATAGTAAAATAGCGGAAAATACGATTAACTCCAGTAAAGATGATGTTAATTTGTATGAATCCTATGCGCACTGGAATGATCCAGAAAAAGATTTGAATTTAGGGTTTCTCTATACCTTCATGCGGCATTCAAGTAATTTTGTGAAGCTCAGTTTTTTTGATATTTATGGGACAAAAAAAATTAAAAAATTTAAAGCAGGACTTGAAGCCGTAGCAACAATGGGTGCTCCGGGTACCGTGAGTGGGAACTCAGCAGCTCAAATGGGGCTGGCTTCAGAATTTGATTATGAGTGGACAGAAATTATCAATAGCTACTTAAAATTAGGATATGCCTCTTCTCCAGATGTAGGCAAGCTTACAAAACTAACCGTCTTTGCATTTGATCGAAACTATGACATTGCTTTTTTGATGTTTAATCAAGGCTTGGGTGCGATTTCAGCGCAAACTGGGATTTCAGCATCTTCTAACCCTTATACCAATACTATTTTTGGAGCCTATTATTTGAATCTGGGGAGCAACTATCAGTTCAATCAAAGAATTGGGGCTAATTTAAATTATGCAACAGCTCTAGCCCCTCTTCCACTGGTGGCGGGTGGAAACAAGAATTATGGCCATGAAGTGGATGTCACAGGTTGGTACGCATTCTTAGAAAATTTAAAAGTTAAGGTAACAACAGGATTTTTCTTGCCTGGCGATTTCTATAAAGGGACTCCGACGTTAAATGCGACTACGAATCCTTGTTATGGTGGTGTTGCCAGCATGCTTTTGACTTTTTAGTGATGTCCTCTCTTGAAAAACTAAATCAAAAAGACTTTGAAGAAGTCGTCTTCTGTAACGACGAAAGTGTCGATTTAAAAGCAATTATTTCAGTTCATAATACTGTACTTGGTCCAGGAACAGGAGGAGTACGCTTTTATGACTATCAAACGGAAGAAGACGCTCTCAATGATGTCTTAAGACTTTCTCGGGGGATGACGTATAAATCTGCCATTAGCCGGCTTCCTTTTGGAGGGGGTAAAAGTGTTATCATAGGGGATCCTGCTAAAATTAAGACCGAAGAGTTACTCGAGAGATTTGGAGATTTTGTCAATACGCTGAAAGGGCGCTACATTTGTGCCAAAGATGTGGGGGTCGACAGCAAAGATTTACGAGTTGTTTCTCGAAAAACAAAACATATTTTAGGGGTAGAGGGGACGAAAAATTCAAGCGGCAATCCCTCTCCAGCTACAGCCTTCGGAGTTTTGCAGGCCATTCGAGCGCTGGCCAAAGAACTTTTGGGCAGATCTCATTTGGATGGGCTAAGTTTTGCTATTCAAGGGGTGGGATCTGTCGGATATGATTTGGCCCAAAGTCTTCATGCAGAGGGGGCAAAGCTTACCATTTGTGATGTGAGTCGAGATGCTTTGAACCGATGTCTGGATAAAATGAGTCCCAAAGTTGTAAGCCCCGAAGCTATTTATGATGTGAAGTGTGATTTTTTTTCACCCTGTGCAATGGGTGTCGTCATCAATAGCCAAACGCTTCCAAGACTTAAGTGTAAAATTATTGCTGGAGCAGCCAATAATCAACTGGCCACAGCTCAAGATGGATATGAAATTGAAAATAAAGGTATTTTTTATGCTCCCGACTATGTGATTAATGCAGGGGGTATCATTAATATTGCCGAAGAGCTTTTAGGGTATGATAAAAAAAGAGCCTATGATCATGTGGCGCATATTTATCAAACGATGATTGAGATTATTCACCGTTCGAAGAAGGAAAAGAAACCTCCATTCGTCATTGCCGATATCCTAGCAGAAGAAATAATCGAAAAAGGTCGAAAATCTAAAGCAAAAGCTATTTAAATTTTGCTTTTAGTTTCTCTAGGGCTTTGGCCACATTCAAACGACCCCCAGCTGCTGTTTTATTTGAAAAAGCTGAGATTTTGTCTACAGAGTCCATCAGGAGCCGTCTCACTTCTTTTGGAGAAAGCTCAGGTTTTGCAGACAAAAGAAGGGCTGCGGCTCCGGCTACGTGAGGAGAGGCCATGGATGTTCCATCCATAGAGTCGTATTTGTC
>JACPSU010000162.1 GCA_016193105.1 Deltaproteobacteria bacterium
CCATCGTAAAATAAGATCTTCCGGTGTTCTTTTTTCAATTTCAGGATACTCCACATATTCATCGTATTGGGAAAGAACGGTAAAAAATCCATAGTCCTTTTTAACACGACGTTGTTCGAAGTCTGGCTTTGGAGTCCATGCTTTTAAATACATTCTCAGTACACAGGTGGCTGAAGCTTTTTCAACCGCGTAAGAAATTTCAACGGGAAAGCTGATGGAATCTTCATCGATGATGACTCTGCTAGTGCTGGTCACATAGCTTGTCTTTTCTGCTTTTGATTGTGGCGTATAGGCTACGTTTTTATAGGCCAAATAAAAAGTTTGAGAAAAATCAGAAAGATTAATGATGAAGCTTCCATCTGCTCTTTTTTCTTTAACGCTGAGGGAGACGATTTCTTTTTGAAATCGATGATTGGATTCTAGCCCCCAAGGTTTTCTGGGGCTTGTTTCAACAATCACTTCATTTCTGTTTTCAGAGTAATATAAACGGACCAGTTTTGGAGAGAAGTGATCAAAAATAACATCGCCTTGTTCATTTTCTGGAATGACATTCATATCGGTAATCACTCCACCGAGCATCAAATCTTTATCCAACAACTCTTTTTTGATCAAAACTTCTGTAGAAGAAAAGGTATCTTCTCCTTTGCCATTAAGATTTTTAGCTGAGTTTAAGAGATTCGAAAGAGGCTCTGTAACAATGTGTTCATCTTTTTTATTGGATGAACAGCCGAAAACAGTCAGAATTAAAAAAAGTGTTAAAACATCAGAATATCTTTTCATGTTTTCCCCCTCATAAAGCAAAGATTTAAGTACAAAATGCAAACAACATGCCATAAAAATCTAAGCAAAATCAAGGGTTTATATTTTTATAGAGTAGTTATTTATTAGACATGTTTTAAATTTAGACAAACTGGTGTATATAAGCGGTTCAATTGGGGGGGGCATATGAATCGATTATTCCGTTTATTTTCTGTTAGTCTCGTTACCTTTACTATTCTGAGTTCGGCTCCGGCCTTAGCGGGGTTAGCCGATATCTTTGTTGAAATCTATGATGGGGTAAAATCTGGAGCGATTGAGCCTACCTATCAAACATTAAAAGAATACATTGTTGAGAAAAAACTTTTAGAGTTTTTGGGAGAAATCGATTTGGGCGATAAAGAGCTCGAAGCTAAATATAGAGCCTTAATTCAAAGCAATGAGTTTGATGAAACCTATTTTCCTTTTTTCATGTCGATGTTGGAGCGAGTGGGCGTTTTACAAAAAATGTTAAAGAAGTCTAGTGCAGAAGGCTCTAACCAAGCTCCGAGTGTCTCATTTTTACAAGATCCTCAGAAGAAAGAATATCTAAGAACGGTTCTTATCGTTTTTGGAAAACTGTTTCTCTATAAAAATGGAGAAGATGTGGCCGCAGAAGCGTTGCGTGAGCAAATTGTAAAGCTTGCTCAAAACCAAAGTCTACCTGAATTTGTTACTTCTCGTTTGAAAAAAATATTGGAAGATCCTGAAAAGGCGATGGATTTATACCACTTTATTGGAGTTTTGGTGAAGTCTGTAGCGAGCGATTATCTCACTGATTTCTTAGAGAGAGATAAATTGCGACAAGCAAAGCTTCAGTGGCTAGACAAAGCTGGCCTTGAAAAAGTAACTCAATATTTTAAAGAATCTTTGACCAAAAGACGAGCGGTGATGATCTTAGTGGATGGAGTGGGGGGGGAGTATCTTGAGGATTTATTAAGTGAGAGCGATTCTTATACAACCCTTCAAAAACTTCACGATGAAAGTGCTTGGGTGAAGAGATCTCTGTCTAGCACTCCTACCATCTCCACCAGAAATATTGCGATCTTAGAAACAGGGGTAACGGTTTCCGATCCTGAATTTAAAGGAGAGGTTTCTTCTACCGGAATTCCTAATTTTACCTATGTGGATCGAAAAAAACAGGAGTGGATGTACTTTTGGGGGAGAGATGGAATTAGGCTTCGTGAGCTAGTGAAGGCTTCGGGTGCCCAAACTATTTTTGAACATTTAAGCGCCTATCAAACCGTTTCATTTTTAGCTCAGTTTGATACAGCCGCCGACGATCGTTTTAGTTATTTTATGGGAGAAGTGATGTTGCAGGTGAAGCCTGATTTAGCAGAAGCCCTGGGCCTTGCTAATTTAAGAACTCGTTCTCAAAAGGAACAGTATCTGAATCATTTAAGAACAAAGCTTGTGAGATATCTGAAACGTTCTCAGGAAAAATGGGCCAATCGACTCCTTTGGACGGAACGTCACTACTACGACATCGCCAGGGAAATTTTACAGACAGAAGATGAAGGGCTCCCTGACTTTTTACTTTGGTATAATCCTTGGGTGGATCATAAAACCCATGAGTTTGGAACGCATTCTCAAGAAGTGTTGGGGAAGCATTTACCTAAATTTGATCAAGATGTGGGAGAGATTTTATCTTTTTATCAAGCCGCAGGTCTTTTTGATCATACGCTCTTTGGAATGGTCTCTGATCATGGGCAGGTGAATGTGGAATTGCCTAAAGGAAGTGTGAATGTGGAAGATCTTGTGATTTCACCCCTGACCTCTAATTGGAAAAAGATTTCATCAGATGAAGGAGGCCCTCCTAAAATTGACCGAGTGAAATCTTCCATTGTGGGGTACGATGTTGTTTTTGGAAGTACAGCGGGGGGATCCTTTGTGATGGATCTCTTTCACAGGGATGCTTATAACGAAGATGGGTCTGTAAAAGATGCCAAACGTTGGGAAGATCACCCAAGATATTCAGAGATCAGAAATTATGAATTAATGAATGGGGAGCGGGTCGATTGGATTTCTAAGATCAAACAAGAGTTAAAAGAGACCTTAGATTATGCCTTGGTGCGAGATGAATTGCCAAAAGAAGATCCGTCGATCGACCAAGTGGTTCGCGTTATTTCTGGGGCAGGAGAGGCTAGAGTTTTAAGAAAATTTGTTTCCAGCATTTGGGAAAAGCTAAGTGCCAATCCCCAATATCGATTCACAAAAGAATTTAAGCAGAAAAAGTTTACTCACTATCTTTATAAATATGAAGTGATAGCGGAGGATCCTTTAAAACTCAGCAGTCAAAATGAGCTTCTTCGTCAATGGATTCAAGAGGGGAGTTGGCATTCAGATCGAGAGTGGTTAGAGGAAACGTCTAAAACAGATCGGCCAGATGCCATTCATGAAATTTCTCATCTGTATGACACACAGCTAGCTGGGACGATTAATCTTTTTCCTTCTAGCGGGAAGGGATTTAATACGGGGGTTCCAGGGAGGCATGCCGGGGAACTTTTTAAAGAAAAAAATTCTTTGCAGCTCTATTTTGGATCTTCGGTCAAAAAATCAGTGATTCCTGTGGCCCGCGGTGGGAGCATGCCTGTGACCCTCATTCATTATTTGTATGGAGATGAACGTTTTGGGCAAGCTCAGTACGATTTTGATTTTGAGTCATTATTAGGGAAAGTGCTGAAGTAAGATTGCAGAAGCTAATTTTACTCTCCGAAATATTCAACAATATTTCGTTCGGATTCCATGAGTTTGATGCGATAGAGATCTGCATCTTGTA
>JACPSU010000009.1 GCA_016193105.1 Deltaproteobacteria bacterium
TGAAGCTCATTTTTTATTTCTTTTTTTAGTTCATTTAAATTTGCTGTCATATTTTTATTCTCCTTTTGTAAGTTAGAATCTAAATTCCAGTTGCGAGAGCACTTCATTATTTTTTACTTCGGAGACCTTATTTTCTCCATTAAGGTGGACTTCATTTCGAAGTTTAAGCCCTTTAAAAATATCAATGTTCAAAGCTAAGGTATGAGTGACTCTATCCCAACTCATCGGGCGATTTGAGATGTCATCTACAGAGCCGGAAGGTTCTACCTTGAGCCAGTTCCATCTGTATAAAAACTCAAAGGCAGATAAGCTTTCCTTTGCCTCTTTTTTAAAAGTAAAGGAGGGCTGTACATAAAGCCCATTTCTTTTCATATTCCCATCCCTAGAATAGAGTTCTTGAACGAATAAATTAAAATCATGCTTTCGAACTGGAAACGCTACATTAAAATTGGCTCCCAGTAACCAATTATCCCTAGGCTGCGTACCTGAAAACACGTCTTGCAAAAATTGCACTTCATCTGCTGAAAGTTTCGAATAGGATCCAAAGCTTAAAAGATCAAATTTAAGTTTGTCTCCCCCTTTAAGGCCAATTCCTGCCGCTATCTCTTTTGTGCTATCTCCTAAATCATCTGTGGATCTATCATCATGAATGATTTGATAGGTAGCATCTTTGCCCACCGGCATATCGTTTAGAGTTAATCCATTCGAAAGCGCCGTCCTAAAATAAAGATGACTAAAATCTGCTCCCAATTGTATTTGCCAGTCTTCATCTCTCCAAAAAGAAGTCCCATCTAACCCTACTTTTAGAAAAAAGTGTTGAGAGAGATTAAAATTAAAGAAGAGTTCTTTGGCAAAAGCATCATCATTGGAACTTCCGTTGAGCCCCAAAGCCATAAAATCAAATTCCCCTTGAACAAAAAACTTATTCTCTTCTTTAGTAGGATAAAAAATCTTGGGTTTTAACATGATTCTATCAAAGTGAAACCTCGTAGAGCCTGAAGTCGTATGATATACCCCATCTCCGGCTGTCACAGGAGGGCTGGCGGTTGTTGACTCAAAGGAATTTTTGGTATCTTTTTGAGTGGCCACCATTTCAGCTTCCACTTCTCCGCCAAGCTCAAACCAACTTCCTTGACCAAAGGTATTATTGCCAAGAGTAAAAAAACCTTGGTTTTGGGCTTGGACGTTGAGAGGGATTAATGAAGGAAAACTAAAAAGAATTAAGAAAATAAAAAATTTATTAAAAGAGAACTTTAGGTGTGTCATATTATTTATATCCTCCGTAAGCTATTCATTACATGAAGACTAAAACATGATTCAAATTTAATGTAAAGAATTTATGAATTCAAAAGACATTTTAACGTAGCAGTGCTACTTCGGCGGCGGTTGTTTCAGGCGTTCGGCAACTTGCGTTCGGAGTAGAGGAATAACAGGGTGGAGGGTGTCCCCTGGACATTCGGTAGAGGCGGCAGGAGCATCTTTGTGGCCTAGGATTGTTTGAAGTGTTTGGGCTTCTTTCGCTCCAGCGGGCGTATAGGCTGTTTGTCCTAAAGGATCAATGCCATAGTGTGTGACTTGCCAAAGCAGATATCGATAGAGGGTGGTTTTGAGTTCTTGAGAGGGTTGAACCTCTCCCATGTAAGAACCGATGGCGCAAATTCCTAGCGTCCCCTTATTATATTTGGAGACCTGAGCTCCGATGACATCTTTGGTTGTGACCACCTCTTTTCCATCTACCGTGGTTGTTTCAACAGAAAATCGTCGCCCTTGAAAAAGCATTCCATGGGGACACGCCAGATAATTATATCCAATATCCGACCATCCATGGGTTGTGACGTGATAGCTCAAGTAAGCTCGAATGGCATCGTCACATTCTTCATGGGGAATATTACTATTGAGAGCAGAGTGGTGAATAAATAAATGAGTCACAGATTCTTGAGCCGTAGGATTTTCTGTTTTCCAACAAATCGATTCATCAGCGCCCCAGCCTGTGCGTGGAGTGATCACAAATTCTTCTCCTGCAATGGAACGCTTGGCCTTTTTCTTGGTTAACGTGACGGGTGGTTTTCTTGAGTCAATAAATACAAAATGAAATTCATTCAATTTTATTTTTGAAAAGTCAACTTTTTCTGTTTTAAATTGAATAAAATTTGCATTTTTGGTGTAAATCAGATGCCCATAGTCAAAGGGTTCATGGTTTTCATCGGGTCCCTCGGTCATGAGAAGGACCTCTTTCCAGGAAGACCATTGTTTACCGTTAGAGCTATGTCTTACATAAAAATTTTTATTATAGGTGAAATTTGGGAGATGGGGCCAATAGATGCCCATAAAGTTAGTCGTAAATGGAGCTTTAATTATTTTTGTGACCGCGGCTGTTCGTTCCAGTGTTTGCTCCTGGTAGGCCGTTGAAGCTGCAAACGCCACAGAACTTAAAAGCATAAAACTAAAAAGCAGAAAATATTTTTTCATATTATCTCCTATTTACGAATTGAGGGTCAAAGGCGTCTCTTAAACCATCGCCAATAAAGTTAATCGATACCACAGTGATTAGAATAAAGAATCCTGGGAAAAAAGCAAGTAAAGGAGCCAAACGGATATATTCTTGAGCATTGTTGAGCATATTGCCCCAGCTGGGGATTGGAGGTTGTACCCCTAATCCCAAAAAGCTCAAAACCGCTTCATAAAGAATGATGCTTCAATGATGGGGGCGATGCAATTAGGGATCATGTGCCTCCATATTATTTTTCGGTTAGGAACGCCAATTCCTTTAGCGGCTTGGACAAATTCCCACTCTTTTAAAGATAAAAACTCTCCTCGAACAAGCCTGGCCACGGTCATCCATCCAAAAAAGACGACGATAATCATAAGCTTAATCATGGAGGCGGTGTTGCCCCGAGCAATAAAAGAAAGGGTGTCAGGCACTACTTTTTGAAGATCAATGGCTGCAAGTAGAATCATCAGAGGGAGTTGAGGAAGAGAGAGCATGGCATCTGTAAATCGCATGAGAAGGGTGTCGATCAAGCCTCCATAATAGCCAGCCCAGGCCCCAATCGCGAGCCCAATGAACAGAGAAAAGAATGCAGAAATATTTCTAAAATCCAAGGAACCAAAATAACGATGAGAGATAAGAGCGCAAGTAGAATGAGAGAATAAGAGGCTAGTTTGTGCTTTTTGAATCTCCGCCATGCAATCTGCCACGGACTATCATAATTTTTGGAAAAAAATTTATTGAGCATGGGAGCTAATCCGAATTCTGGGGTCTACGACCGCATATAAAATGTCTGCGACAAAATTAGAAGCCATCGTCAGCATGGCCAAAAGTAAAAATGCAATCATGGCGACATAATAATCTGTACTCATGACGGAATCTAGAAGAAGGCGCCCCATCCCTGGCCAAGAAAAAATCATCTCTGTAATAGTAGCGCCACTCACAAGTCCTGGAAGAGACAAGGCCATAATAGTGATAATGGGGATTAAGGCATTGCGAAGAGCGTGTTTAAAAAGAATCACTTCTTCGTCAACCCCTTTGGCCCTGGCTGTTCGAATATAATCTTTGTGGATGACTTCAAGCATGCTGGACCTCATATAGCGTACCCAATAGCCAATACTTTGAACACTGACGGAGAGTGTGGGAAGGATCATGTATTTTAGTTTATCCGCGAGACTATCAATCCCAATGGTTTGCATGCCGCTGGCCGGAAGCCAGCCCAACCTTTCTGAAAAAAGAGCCATGAGCATAAGTCCCAGCCAAAAAGAAGGAATTGAAATTCCAATAAAAGCTAAAATGCTAATGACAAAATCAGATTTAGAGTAGTGGTGAATGGCAGAATAAATTCCAATGGGAAGCGCAATGAGTAAGCTCAGCAAAAAAGAGGCCAGCATCAGTTTAAAAGTATTAGCGAGACGCCCTTGCAGTAATTCTGAAGTGGGTTTCTTATGAACTCTTGAAAACCCAAGATCTTGATGAATGACCACTTGCTTAAACCACTTAAAATATCGTACGTAAATGGGCTGATCGAGTCCATAAATTTTTTTAAGTCGTACGATATCTTCTTTGGTGACTTTGGGATTGGCGCCAATCAAAAGATCAATGGGGTCTCCTGGCATCATCCCCAGCATGTAATAGATGGCAATAGAAAGAATAAAGAGGATCAGAATTGTTTGAAAGAGCCTGCGTGAAAGATACCCCGCCATGAATGCGACTTAGTTAGCAAGCTCCCATATTTCAGCGTTCCAGGTGACAGGGGTCAATGTCCCTGTCATTTTCCAGTTTTTAAGATTTTTAGGGGTTACCGATATATCAGATCTAAAGAACAGGGGGAGTGCAGGGATTTCTTCTGCCCAGATGACTTGTTGTTGCTCAAGAAGTTCTTTTCGTTTGGCTTCCTCTAGAGTAACAGGTACGAGATGATTGAGTTTGTCGGATTCCTCATGGATCCAGCCAGGATTATTTTGCCCCTGCCAGTTATTTTTTTCAGAAGGAATATTTTCTTTAGTCCATAAACTTTCTCCATCGCTCATAGGATCCATCCCCCAGGCATAGAGTGCCAAGTGTTTAAACTTTCTTTTTTTGACCGTCTCTCCAAAAAAAACTTGGCCAGGTTGATTCATAATTTCTAGATCAATCCCAATTTTTTTCCAGTCGGATTGTAAAATTTGTTCGGTTTGTTCACGAGTTTTATTTCCAGCGGTCGCCATAATAGTGAGGCGAAGCTTCTCTCCTCGGTTATTGACCCGAATGCCATCGGTACTTTCGACCCAACCTGCTTCTTCCAAAAGTTTTTTGGCTTTGTCTGGATCATAGGCGTAGTGTTTAATTTTAGGATTATAGCCATAGTGTTTGGGAGGAAGCCAGCTATCGGCCACTTGTTGTTTTCCTTGGAAAAGAACATCTGAAATCATTTGGCGGTTGGCCCCATACATTAAAGCTTGCCGAACCCGTTTATCTTTTAAAATAGGGCTTTCTAAATTGCAGTCGATATGCTCCCACGTCAAAGCCGGTTTATAATGGAAGGTGAATTTATCCCCGTGGCGCCGTTCAAAATCTAAGGCTTGGTCTAAGGAAAGTCCTAGGGGGGAAATGGCATCAATGGTTCCAGAAAGAAGATTAGATTCCAGGGCATTAGTGGCAGTAATAAATTTGTAGATTATTTTTTCAAGAATAGGAGGGGTTCCCGCCCAATGGGGATTTCGCTCAAAAATCATATGGCTTCCTGGAGCCCATTCTGTCATTTGAAAGGCACCAATGCCTATCGGTTTTCGATTGAAAAAGGATTCATGATATTTTTCAGGATTTTTTTTGTATTCTTCTTCTACAATATGTTTGGGGACAACCATATGTCCCAAAAAATAACGGGCATATGGTTCTTTCCAAGTGACGACTAAAGTACGATCATCAGGAGCTTCCATTTTCTCAATTCGTCGATCAGCATCACGAGTAATGACAGGAAGTCTCTCATCCATAATCATCTGATGAGTGAAAATAAAATCTTCAGCGGTGAGAGGAGCTCCATCGGCCCATTTTAAGCCTTCTTTTAAATACCATGTGACTTGAACTTTATTTCCAGGGAGTCTCTTGACTCCTTTATTTTCAAACGTAGGAATTTCTGTCACAATCCTTGGAAAATAATTCCAATTTTCATCTTGTTCCACCATGTCTTCATACATAAGCCAATACATTTCATAGGTGGCGGCCATTTCCATAAAGAGGGGATCTAAGGTATTGGGCTCTTGAGTCATCCCCACGATCATTTGTTTATTGTTCTTCTTATTTGCTTTTTTGGAGGTGAAGGTGACAATCAAAACAACAATTAAGATTCCAACTAAAATAGCTCCGATCCATTTGGTGTGGTGAATTTCTCTTCTTATTTTTTTTGCCATCGTCTTCTCCTTTTAGTCATCCTGAAGGGATCTAGGTAAAAAAGTGTGGCAAATATGGAGTACAAAATCAAGGAAATACTTGCTTTTATTATTTAAAAATTGGTAGTTTAGTCCATATGAAAAAAATACTCTTACTCTTACTTATTTGTCTTTTACCGCTCACACTTTATGCTAAAGGACCAAAAATCCAAAAAGCTCAAAAGAAAGGGACTAAATCCATGGAAACCACTTATGCAGAGCTCGAAACCACTCAAGGAAAAATTAAAATTAAACTTTTTTCAGATAAGGCCCCCAAAACAGTAGCCAATTTTGTGGGACTGGCTGAAGGGACCAAAGAGTTTACAGAACCTAAGACTGGCAAAAAAGTAAAACGCGCCTTTTATGATGGGCTTATTTTCCATCGAGTGATCCCTGATTTTATGATTCAAGGGGGAGATCCCAGAGGCACAGGGACGGGCGGCCCAGGCTATACGTTTGCAGATGAGTTTGATGCTTCCCTAAAACATGATAAGCCCGGGATTTTATCAATGGCCAATGCAGGGCCTGGCACCAATGGCTCACAATTTTTTATTACCGATAAACCCACCCCTTGGCTCGATGGACGACATACCGTATTTGGAGAAGTGGTAGAGGGGCTTGATGTTGTTCACAAGATTGCCAATGTTTCTCGGGATTCTAATGACAAACCCACTCAAGATGTAGTCATTAAAAAAGTGACTATTTTGAAGAAATAAGTTTTTTTAGTTATTTTTAAAAAACTGTGGCTTTTGTAAAATGTCCTTTATATTCTAACTCAAGTTTAGTGGAAAATTCCACTTCTCCAAAATCAACTATTTTTGTTTTAAGATTTTTGGGGTCTACTTTTTGACCTTTTACAGTAGGCTCTAGGAGTTCTTTTTTTACGCCTAGTTTTTGGCTTAAAAAGAAGATCTCTTTTTTTTCTCCCATCTTAAACTCCTCTTCCTTAAATTCAATCTTTGGAGGGAGATAGCGAATATCTTCTAATGAAGCCATGGAATCTAAAAGTTTAAGAAGGACCTCTTTTTTTGATATATCATAGGAATTAAGTTTAAGTTCTGCGGGTAACTCATTGAAAATAAAGTATTCTTTAGTATCAAATTCACGTCCTTTCCCTTCATAAGAAGCAACATACTCAATTAAAAGTTTGGATTTTGAGAGGCCTTTTTCGATATAAAGATCGTTTTCTTTGATGAAAAAGGGAATGGAGGTACTTTGACTCTGATGTTCGGAAGAAAAGGGGAGAGTATCTGTGTTGGATTCTGTAATCCTTATATAATGAATATAGGCCTCTACAATTTGTGGAGCAAGTTGAGCTGGTTCTTTGGATTTTTTGGGAGAGCAAGAAATCACAAAGCCTAGAAGCACAAAACAGATCATTTTTTTCATATTTTTTTCCTTTTATTCAAACTTTTTTAAGACCTCATTTATGTATTTAGGGAGTCGGTCTAGTGTTGCTTTACAGTCTTCTTGTGTAAAGTTACAAAGATCGGGACAGCCTACTGTACCTGCTAAGCGATGACTTAGCTCTACCCGTCTGTGGCATTCAGCTTTATCTTGTCCGTATTGTATGTGGCCTAGCGTGATCTCAAGATCTCTAAAGCATAAATCTTGTCGATGTTTTTTGAGGTACTGAGGTTGCATAGCTAAATATTTTTTCATATCTTTTTCTTTTGTCATCTCGCTTTGCTCTGCTAGGAGTTTTTTACTTTCCTCTTGAAATACTTTTCTTAATTCCCAACAGTAATCTATTTTTTTGGGGGGAGCCTTTTTTATTTCTGGCTCTTTTTGTGGCGATGTGACAACTCCACTTTGGACTTGATCAGTTGTGTTTGATTCCTGCTTCTCTTCTTCTTTCTTCTCTGTTTTTAATTTATGCCAGAAGTCTAGCCCTCCCACAGAAGGAAAGGACGACTTTTCATTTTCATAATTTTCCCATTTTGTTTTAGAAAAGAGAGGGATGGTTTTGGGATTGCTATCTAAAGAGTTGTCTTTTTCATCTTTGGCATCAAAATAGAAAGGAATTTCTTGTGTTGCAGGAAGGACTTCTACCCAAACCGATTTTTTAGTTCTATAGGTATAACCGGAAGCTCCTTCATTTCTAAGTTCTTGAAGGGGAGAAGAAGAAATGGCTGGAAGGATGAGCCTGGCTTGAGAGACTTTTCTAGAAAAGAGCACTTCAAAAGAAAGAAGAATCTTTTTTCTTTTGTCTGTGTCAGCTTTATTTAAGATTTCTTCAAAGGTTCTATTATTTTGAGAAGTTGAGTTCCAGAATGTATCATAAATAACTTTTTTCTTTTGAACGTCTGTGATTTTAACTCGGGCAACATGAGGAGGAGGGCTAAAAGCTGCTGTGAGTGGGGTTTCTATTTTTTGAGCGGTGGAGTTGGTGACAACTAAGATAGCTTCTTGAGGTCCCCCCCGATTTGAAAAATATGGGATTTCAAGCCTATCTTTTTCAAATGCGTAAAGTATTGTTTTATTTTCAGTTGGCAAAAGAACAGCGTGAGAGAAGGTGTTATTTTGAGGAAGGGCAAGATAAAGAGAATCCTGGATGCCTTCTGTGTTTTTTGAAAGTAAACGAACATATTTTGTAGAATAAGGAGCAAGACGTAGAGACTTTGGTGAAAGTGAGCCTGTGAGAGAATCAAAGTGTTTGATATACCCTTTTTCATCTTTTATACGAGGAGCTACAATGATGCGATCGATCAAAGGTAAAATAGGAAGAGAGGGCTTTGAAAAGCCGAATGGAGATTTTCCAGAGGAGCCTGTGATCAAGGCCACGGAGAACTGATGAAGAATTTCTTGAAATTGTTTTTCTCCGCCTAAGATTTTTTGAAGGAGCGTAAAGGTATTGTCCTTAGAGGAAGGTTTTTCTTCCCAAAGTTTTTTGATACTATCTATGCCTGCTTTGAATTCATGAATGAGATAAGAAAAGAAAATAGAACTGGTGTATTCATGAAGACCTTCTAGGCTATCAAAGCTATATAAGTCCCAGAAAAACATGAATTCATAGCGATCATTAGCAGAAATATAATGAGGTATTTCTTTTTGACTGATCAAAAGCTCATCCATAACGGCATCCGCCGTTGCTTCTGCAAACCACTTGTGTTTCCATTCCACATAGCCATGTTGGAAGGCATGAAAAAGTTCATGAAAGAGAGTGGATTTATAATCCTGGAGAGAGAATTTTTTGGCAATAGTAATTTCAATAAAAGGATCTTGAACCCCATAGAAGGTTCCCAGGCTATTTTTATTCTTCCTTTTTTCTTGAGGGATTAAATAAATAGATAATTTTTCCTTCTTCATAAAAGAAGGCTCTTGAAACTCCCACTTTAAGATTTGAGAGCGCCCATATTCTAAGGTTTTTAAGAATTTCTTGGCTAAATTTTTAGAGACATTTCCTTTTTGATACACCACAAGAAAATGGTCTGAGTCTTGAATGACGATATCTTGTGCCTGGGCACAGATAGAAAGTCCAATCCCTAGGATACTTCCTAAAAGAAGCTTTGTTGTCACAAGAGCGATAAAATGATCTTAAATAATTTTATCACTTATGGGAAGCCTAATATTACCCCCTGTGTGGTGGCGTTGGCGGCACTGGAGGTACAGGTGGAACTGGGGGGACCGGAGGAGAAGGAGGAACAACGGGTGGTACGGGAGGCACAGGATGAGGGTCTACTTGGAAATAAGATTGAAGTTGTCGGATCAGCGTTGCTAATTGGTCGAAGTCTTGCTGAAGGACTCGATTAGCAGAGACCCATGCCCATGTGCGACGGGCTTGAACATAGCTGTTGTACAAATTAGTATACGCTTGTTGAGCATAAGAAGGATTTTGAACATTTCTTTCAACTTGTTCATGAAAGTATCTTGCGCTTTCAGCAAGCAGATGCAGATTTTGTAATGCTTGTCTTTCAATGGGTAAGCCAGGACGAGCGGCTGCTTCAGCTCTTTGATGAATACTGGTAGCAAGAGAGTCTGCCTGATGCGCCAATCGTCTAAGATCTGCATTGATATAGAAATTATCAAGTTGTCGGATGAGCACTCCCAATTCATCAAATGATTTTTGGCTAGAAAGGCAAAGATTTAAGAGTCCAAAACTTCTTCGGGTTACGCTATAGCTATTGACCAAATTTAAGTAGTCTTGGTGCGTATGAAAAGGATCTTGTTTATAAGATTCCACTTGTTCATGAAAGTGAGTTGCACTTTCTGACAAAGCATGTAAATCTCTTAAGGCTTGTATTTCTTGTGGAGTTCTTCTGGGAGTTGATTCTGCATCTTCATGAAGCTCACGTGCTACATCATCCACGCGATGCGCTACCGAAGGAAGGCTTCCGTTTTCAATGATTTGAAAAAGGGCATTGATTTCCGTGAGTAATGTGCCGACGCGATTAAAGTCTCTTTGGACATGAACACATGCATTTAAAATGGGAAGCGTACGGCTAGCGGTTGAGTAGGCATTAACAGCTGCATCATAATCTTGTCGGGTATGGAGATACTCGAGAGGAGAAGATTCGACTTGGGCCTGAAAATGAGAGGCTCTTTCTTCTAAGGCATGTAAATCTCCTAGAGCTCGCGAGGTTGCTGGAGATTGATATTGGACATTTTCTTCAGCATGTTCGTGGGCTCGTTTTGCAAAATAGGTAACTTCATGGGCTAGAGAGCTGAGTTTGGCATGGCGCTCTGAAAGATTTTCGGCAAAAACAGTTTTCAATGGCAATGCCAAGAGAGCAAGAATAAAAACAAAAAGGATGAGGGTTATGATGTTTATAATCGAGGAGATGTTATTATTGAGCTCTTCTTTGTCCTTTTGGTACTTGATGAAAATAGGAATGAATGAGGAGGTAAGGGCTCCTGT
>JACPSU010000170.1 GCA_016193105.1 Deltaproteobacteria bacterium
GATAACGGCCTTTCTCATCTTTATTATTTTTTTTGTCATGGGGATCCAAACCAGACTTCCGTGGTTTGGAGGAGTGGCTCTGGTGTCATGGCTTTTAACGCTGCATTTTTTATTTTTTGAACTCAAACTTTGGAAAAAATTTTCATTCCCTTTAGGATATTTTTTGTTAGCCGTTCCTTTGCCCTATCTTTCGGAACTTTCAGGGCTTCTTCAAATCGAAATTGCTCGGATGAGCCAAGCTATATTTTCTTTTTTTAAATTTCCCTTGGTACAAGAGGGAATTCTTTTGTCTTTTCCAAATGCTTCTTTTGAAATTGCTGCAGATTGTACCGGGATAAAATCTTGGCTTGTGCTTTTATCTTTAGGCATTTTTTTTCTTTATTTTTTAAACCTTTCTTTTTGGGCAAAAACAATTTCGGCTTTTTTGATTGTCCCCATTGCATTTGTCAGCAATCTTCTTCGGGTGCTTGCCCTGTTGCTCTTTGGGTTTTATCAAGGCCAAGAGGCAGCGATGCGTTATTGGCATGATTTTTCTGGAGTAGCATTCTATGTGATTTCGTCTGTTTTTGTGCTTTTTCTTTTACTGTTTATGAGACGATATGAGCCATCATCAAAATAAAAACCTCTTTCGATTGATCGGAGTTTTAAGTTTTTTTTTAATCGTCTTGGTGTGGGCCAGGTATCATTTTTTAGACTCTGATTTTCAGATCAAATTTAAGACCTCTTTTGGACAAAAAGAGAGCGCTTATACTTTTACAGCAGATACCTCTTTATATCAGTTTACATCCTATGAAGGGAAAATGCCTGTTCAGGCTAATTTTTTCTCACCCCATTTTTTATCCTACTTTCCTCTTCAAATTGGAAATTGGGTGGGCAAGGATATGGAGCATCAGTATGCAGATATTTCTCTTTTTCGTCTCTATCAGAACACTCAAACGCAAGACACCATTTGGGTGATTATTGTCTACGGCAGTCATCAAAGCCAATTTCACTCTGCTGAAGTATGTTATTTAAGTGATGGATGGGATGTGGCCACGCGAGATATTAAAAAAGTTAAATCGCTCCACCATGAATTTCCCGTTCGGTATTTGCTGGCTAGAAAAGGGGAGAACGTTCATATGGTGGCCTATTGGTATCTTTGGGAAACACCTCGTCGAAAAGTAGAAGAGGGGACACTTTTATTTCGGCTTTCGGTAGAAATGAATCAAAGTGAAGAGAAAGCTCAAACAGCACTTTTGAGTTTTATGAATAGCCTTTCTAATTTGGTCATGGAGGAAAAGGGGCCTAAGGGACATGTCCCTAAACCTATTTCTGTGGTTCACGTTCCTGATTTGCCTGCGTTAAAAGGAAAGCCCCAAGCCCCTGCTTTTATCAAAACAGTCTCTAATTTTAAAGAGGCAAAGTCCAAGGCAATACAATGGATTTTAAATCAACGTGTTCCAAATCCCATTGTCCCATTTCCACAAATGGACAGGCGATATTTATTGTTGAGCTATGAACTCAATGCTAAAAATCCACAAACGCAAAATGATAAAAGTTATAATTATATTTACAGTCGTTCTTCAATTTATGACGATGCCTTAGGGCTTATTGCTCTGACCATGGGGGGATACCATGCTGAAGCAGAAGGGATTATTGAGGCCTTTGAACGGATCATTACAGACAAGGGAGATCTCTGGTTTAGTTACAATACGCACAATGAGTGGCCCTCTTCTTGGGATCACAGTGAAGCAACCATTCGAAATGGGGCGAGTAGCTGGGTCGGATATGCGATTGCTTTTTATGTCCAAAACCGCTTACTCGAAAATCCTTCTTTAAAAAATAATCCTAATATCAAACGTTGGGTAGCTCTTTCTCAAAAAATTGCAGATCGCCTGCTTCAAGATCAAGTTTTAAATTCCAAAGATTCTCGTTTTGGATTTATGACCGGGGGAAAGGGGGGGCATGATTTGGTGTGGGATACGGCACAAGGAAAGGTGATTGAAAAATTTAAGGAAGATAAAATTGAGTGGGCCAGTATTGAGCACAATCTTGATCTATATTTTTTACTCAAAGCTTTAGCCGAGCTCACAACAGATCAAAAGTATGAAGGCGCAAGAAAAGTTCTAGGGGATGTTCTTTTAAAGAAAGCGTGGAGTGAGAAAACAGGGCAGTTTCACCGAGGGATGAGAGTGAATGGGGCCGATGAAGCGCCAGCGCTAGATTGTGCTTCTTGGGGACTTCTCTTTCTAAAAGCAATGGGAGAAAATTCCAAAGCTCAGAAAACCTTAAAGGCGATGGAAAATTATTTTATTTTAGATCCCCTTCACCAAGTTGAAGGCTATCGGCCGTATTACAAAGGCTATGTGTTTGATGAGTTTTCGATTAATAAACTTTTTTATCCCCATTATCCCCAAAAAAGCTGGTCCGATATTCAAATGGTGTGGTCAGAAGGATCGCTTGGGGTTGCGATGGCCTATCTCAAAATGGGGAAAAAAGAAAAGGCGATTCATATTTTAAGAGAGATTTTAAAAATGCAAACTCCTAGTGGTGGGATTCGTTATGCGACGCAAGAGGTTCCCTTCCAATTTTCTCCTTCTCCTTCGATGGCTGGAACAGCCTGGCTTGCCATTGTGCTGCATGCATTAGAGAATCCTCAGATGCTAGATCGCTTTTGGAATTAGAAGGACTGTTGAAAAAGACCCATTATTCAATAGTTAAAACCCTGAGGCCTGAGGGAACATCGTTAGGCCGCTATCAAATTCCTGCTGGAGTTTTTCTTCTGTTTTGAAAACTGGAACTTGTTAAGTGGTACAAATACTGGGGGCAGGTCACCATGTGCCAGAAAA
>JACPSU010000166.1 GCA_016193105.1 Deltaproteobacteria bacterium
TCTACCGCGCATTAGGAGCAGAGGCCATTGTATGGGGGCCGGGAATTTCAGTGGGAAATGTCCATAAACCCAATGAGTTTAATTATACGCACCACTTAACACATGCAGTCACTTTTTATGAAAAAATGATTGAGCAGTTTTGCGTGAAATGAGAAATTTTAATGTTTTTACTTCGAGCCATACAACCTGATGATTCAAAACAAGTGCTATCCCTTGCCAAACTCTTGGCAGCAGTCAATCTTGCTGGGCAACCCGAAGAGCTTCAAAAACAAATTCAAAAGTCGATGGCCGCTTTCTCTGGGGAAACCCGAAATAAAGGGGAAGCAGATTATATCCTTTGCTTAGAGGACTTAGAATCCAAAAGAATTATTGGAACATCGATGATTATGGCGCAGCATGGAACAAAAGATGTTCCTCATTTTTATTTTCAAGTCCTTCGTCTTGAAAAATTTAGCCAAACCATGCACTCAGGTATTGTACATCAGGTGCTACGCTTAGGATATGATATGGATGGCCCCACGGAAGTGGGAGGACTCGTTCTTCACCCAGCGTTTCGTCATACAGGAAAACATTTGGGAAAACTTTTATCTTGGAGCCGATTTTTGTTTATCGCCATGCACAGACGTCGTTTTAAAGACCGCATTATTGCTGAGTTTTTACCCCCACTTACCCCAGATGGAAAATCACTTCTTTGGGAAGCCATCGGTCAAAAATTTACCAACCTTCCTTATATGGAAGCAGACCGCATCAGTCGAAAAAATAAAGAATTTATTTTATCCCTCTTTCCCAGACAAGATATCTATATTTGTCTTTTAGAAGCACGCGTTCGAGAACTCATTGGTCAAGTCGGGGAAGAGAGCCTACCAGCCAAAAAAATGTTAGAATCCATTGGATTTAAATATCTAGAAATGATCGATCCCTTTGACGGAGGCCCTCATTATGGCGCCCGAATGAAAGATGTGACTTTGGTTAAAAAAGTAAAAGCTTTGAAATTCAAAAAAGCCAACGTACGTCAATGGAAAGAAATAGGGATTGTCGGCCATGACAAAAATGATGATTTTAGAGCGGTTGCCACAGAATATAAAACAGAAGGGAAAAATATTTACTTACCCACAGAAGCCAGGGAGACTTTAGGCATCGAGCAGGGAGACTCCCTTCATTTCTTACCTTTTGAGCCAGACTCTCATGCATAGTCTGCGACCTTTCACCTATCTCGGAGATTACATCAACGGAACTTTTGTTATTCCTAAAGAAAAATCAGGAACTTTCGAAAGCCTTAATCCTGGAAATCTCAAAGATACGCTTTCCACTTTTTACACTTCTTTTTCTCATGTTCATCTAGCTACAGAGGCTGCCAAACAAGCCTTTCCAAAATGGCGTGCTCTTTCACAAGAAGAACGGGCCATGTATCTTAAAAAATTCTATAAAGAAATTGAGACTCACCTAGATCAAATGGCCGAGCTCATCTCTCGGGAAACAGGAAAGCCTCTCTGGGAAGCCATGCAAGAAACTCAAGGCCTTCTTGGAAAGATCACTATTACTCTTGAAGAATCTGCTAAGCTCGTTGGTGAAAAAGAAGTTCCCAATGCACAACCCAAGCTTATGGGACGATATCGTTATAAACCCAAAGGGGTCATGCTCGTTTTGGGACCTTTTAATTTTCCTGCCCATCTTCCTCATGGCCACATTGTCCCTGCCCTTTTCACAGGAAACACCGTTATTTTTAAACCCTCTGAGCAAACTCCTGCCGTAGGCCAATTTATGGCAGAGCTCATTCATCGCGCACAATTTCCTCCGGGTGTTTTTAATTTGGTGCAAGGTGAAAAAGAAATAGGCCGAAGACTGTGTATCGAGCCTGGCATTGATGGCATCCTTTTTACCGGCTCTTACGATGTGGGTTTAAAGATTAAAGAATCCACCCTCAGTCACTTTTGGAAGACCCTCGTTTTAGAAATGGGGGGAAAAAACGCTTCCATTGTTTTAGATGATGCTTCTCTCGAAAAAGCCCTCTATGAAAATATCAAAGGAGCTTATTTAACGGCAGGACAAAGATGCAGCGCCACAAGTCGTTTGATCTTAACAGAAAAAATTGCAGATTCTTTTTTGAAAGAATTTCACCGTCTTTCTAAAGAGCTTAAAATTGGGTATGCTTTTACTGAAGCTCCAAATGCCCCGTTCATGGGCCCTTTAATCAGTCAGACCGCAATGGATAAATACCTTCGCTTCCAAGGCATTGCACAGCGAGAAGGAGCTGAAATTATCATGAGAGGAAAAGCACTAGAGCTCACCCCTTCAGGTTACTATGTAAGCCCCTCTATTTCTCTTCTTTCTCCTAAAAAAGATTTTGCAACCTATTTAGGAACAGAGATTTTTGGCCCGAACGTGGCTGTAACAATTGTAAAAAATTTGGATGAAGCCATCGAAGAAGCCAATAAGACAGATTATGGTCTTGCGGTTTCTGTTTTCACGAAAGATAAGAAAGCCTATGAAAAAGTATTTCAAGAAACCAAAACAGGGCTTGTAAATTGGAATCGATCGACGGTAGGAGGTTCTTCAAAGCTTCCTTTTGGCGGGCAAGGAAAAAGTGGCAATCAATTCCCTACAGCTCTTTTTGCCCCTTTTTATTGTACGTATCCTGTAGCGTGTCTTGAAGACAGAGAAGATTTTATCCAAGAAACCATTCCCCCAGGACTTTCACTTCATGGAAAAAATGGAAAAAACTGAACGCATTTTAGGACTAGATGTTGGAGACAAACGCATTGGCGTTGCTGTGAGCGATGAACTGCGGATCACGGCTCAGCCTATTATGACCCTTGAGCGCCAATCTTTAGAAAAAGACTGTGCCACTCTAAATGAAATCATTCAAAAATATCAAATTTCTAAGATTGTGGTGGGGATCCCTCGAAGTCTTTCAATGAAAATTACTCCACAAACCCAAAAAGTATTAGATTTAGTTGAAATTTTTAAGCAAAAATGGTCCATTCCTATTGAAGAGTGGGATGAGTGGTACACAACGCAGGCTGCCCGAAATGTTTTAATTGAGGCCGACATGAGCCGAAAAAAAAGAAAACAAGTTATCGATAAACTAGCTGCTGTCTTAATTCTTCAAGGCTATTTGGATTCTCATCCATGAGAAAGGCTCTCTTAATACTGGGGGTCAGCCTTGTTGTCTTAATCACCTTTGCATTTGTAGAAGTTTATTTATTTCTCCACACAACACCGACCCAAGAAAAAAGTGAACAAATCATAGAAGTTCCCCAGGGGGCCCCCTTTCGAAGGATCGCAAAAAATCTAAAAGTGAAGGGCATTATCACCAATGAAATTAAATTTTACTTCTTAGCACGATTGAAGGGAAATCTAACTTCGATTAAAGCTGGAGAATATTTACTCTACACCAACATGACCCCGCTAGAAGTTTTAGATACTCTCGTCAGTGGACGAACACTGCTGTATCGCCTAACCGTTCCTGAAGGATACAACTTATACCAAGTTGCAGACGCATCTGTTTTGCTGGGGCTTACTTCTAAAGAAGAATTCGTTTCAAAAGCACACGACCCTCTTTTTCTTCAAGAGCTTCATATTGCGGGCATCTCTGTGGAAGGCTATCTTTTTCCAGAAACTTATTTTTTATCAAAACCCGTAACCGCAGATAAAATCATTCGAACCATGGTTCAAAAATTCTGGGATCATTTCTCAGATGATCTTCGTTTTAAAAGCCAAAAGCTAGGACTCACAGAACACCAACTTGTTATTTTAGCTTCGGTCATTGAAAAAGAAACCGGAATTCCAGAGGAAAGACGCTTAATTTCTGCCGTTTTTCACAATCGATTAAGAATCAATATGAAACTTCAAAGCGATCCTACAGTTATTTATGGAATTAAAAACTTTTCCGGAAACCTCACCAAAAAAGATTTACAGACCTCAACGCCTTACAATACCTATGCTCATGAAGGATTACCCATTGGCCCCATTGCAAACCCAGGAAAAGAAACACTCGAGGCCACCACTAATCCCGCCCCTGTCAGTTATCTTTATTTTGTCTCTAAAAATGACGGCTCCCACTTTTTCTCAAACACTTATAAAGAGCACTTAAAAGCTGTGCGGCAATATCAAAAACCCCCATCCCCTCCTACTTCCATTAAATAACACTCTCTACCCTCACGCTCTTTCAAGATAGCTTTTATGCTACGTTTTTAAAATCCAAAGCGGTATTATTGACAGGTCAAATATAGTGCTATACACTATTCTCGTATATGGCTAAGTTTCTCTTGCTTGAGTGGTTGTGGAATTGGCTACTGAATACTCCCTCTTTTGAGTTTGAATGGGATAAAGGAAATTCAACTAAAAGCTTGGTTAAACATCATGTCACCACTCAAGAAGTAGAAGAGGTTTTCCTGGGAAGATCAGCCGTTCCTTTGGGAAAACGAATTGAGCCGAAAGATAGTGAAGATCGGTATGGAATTATTGGCCCAACATGGCATGAGAGACTACTGCTGATTGTTTTTACTTTTCGGAATAAAAAAGTAAGAGCCATTAGTAGTCGACCGGCCAGCAAAAAGGAGAGAAAAACCTATGACAAAGTACGCAAAATCACTAAAAGAGTACAATAACGTTGAGTATGACGAGAAAAAAATTATTGAATCTGCGAGGCGCTTAAAGCAAGGGCGAAAACTTCCTACTAGCGTTGCTCTTGAGGAACACACAGTCATAGAGCTTAAAAAAATATCTCAGA
>JACPSU010000167.1 GCA_016193105.1 Deltaproteobacteria bacterium
CATAGAAATTATAATGCCCTTCATAGATATTGGGAGCTTCTCCTTCAGAAAGAGCGCTATCGTAAAACCCACAATGAACAACAAAAAGCTTCATGAAAGGATTTTTTATTTCAAAATATCCCAAAAAGCAAGAATTGTCGGTCTCTATCTTTAGAAACTGGCGTAGTGGGTAAGTTTCTTTTGAGCTTTTTGATAGTAGTTATCTCCGGGCAGCAGAAGAGAGATAATAGATTCCCACTTTTCTTTGGCCGCTGAAATGTCTGGAAGAGCTTCGTACATCACGGCTTGCGAATAAAGATGCTGAGCTTGTTTTTCTAACAAAGCATTGAGCTCTCTTCGTTTCAAAGAAGCAGGCTCAAAATGTGGATTAATTCTTAAAAGCTGTGTTACTTTTTCTTTGGCCTCATTATATTTTTGAGCTTGAGAGAGAGGGTCCACTTCTGACCAAAGAGCTTTCGTCTTAGATTTAAATTCATTAATGGCTTCCATTAAAGGAGCAGCCACCTTGGTAACTTGAAAGTTATGCTGCTTAGCAATCTGAAGTGCTTTTTGATAGGACTCAATCGCTCCTATGTAGTTTTCTTCTCCTAACATTTTTTTAGCTTTACTAGTGAATCTTTCAACTTGCTGATAAATTTCTAGGGTAGATAATTTTTCAGAAATTTTTTGAAAAGCCACAGGTTTAGACTTAAGCTGATCCATATTCAAAATAGCTTTCTTAATTTCTTCATTATCGGGATCCACCATTAAAGCTTCTTGATAGGTAATGACAGCGCGATCCAGTTCTCCTGCCTCAATAAATTTTTGTGCCACATCAAAGTAAAATTGAACCTGACTTAAAATCTTAGCTTTTTCTTCTCTACTTTTTTGTTTCTCTAAATAGGCTTTCTTTAAAATCAAAGCTTGGTCAATGGATTGATCTAATTTATCTAATCGTTCACTTTCCCATCTCTTCGTATCTAAGTTTCTTGCTTCCTGGACAAAATGTTTGGCTTTTTCATAATCAGCCTCGCCATATGCTTGGCTTGCAATTCCATAAAATAACTGTACGCGATTTTGAGTGGGTTCAAAAGCTTTAGAGATACTTTGTGGCGTACGAACTGTTTTAAACGGCCTCGTGGCTGAATAATAAATCAGAATCAAAGAAAAAAGGATTAAGGTTGCAAAAAAGAGTGTCTTTACAAAAGTAAGCAACTTAGAGAATCTAGAAAACGAAGTTATTTTTTCTTTTCGAGAAGGAACAAGGGAAGGAAAATTAAATTCAAAACGACAATCTCCGATTTCAATAATATCTTTTGGGTGGATTCTTTTTTCTTTAATGATCTCTCCATTCACTTTGGTTCCATTGGTACTGTTTAAGTCCTTAATATAATAAAATTTTCCATCGGTATAAATTTGTGCATGATGACGAGAAAGTTTTGGATCATCAAGAGCAATATCCGCAGACTCTTTTCGGCCTAAGATCATAGGACCTTTCAAAGAATAGAGTCTTTGCATTTTCTCTGGACGAGGAGATTTTGTTAGTAAGAGATGGGCCGTTTGAATACGCTTCTCACGATAGTCGGAAAGTTTGACCACGGCTATCGTTTGTGTCGTTGTCATTTCTTTTTCATGATAAGACATAATTATTCCTCTTTAACCCTTCTTAATGTTTTTTGAACAGGATCCCACGCCAAAGCATGATAGGTGCTTTTTCTTGCTTCTCTATCAAAGAGAGAAACAATAATTTCTAAGCGCCCATCGTGATTGATATCTGAAAATGCTAAGTTTGTAATAGCTGTCTTATAATAGATAAAACCTTCTTCACTGGCAGGAAGATCATATTGGCCCCAAAGTTCTGAGTGCAAGGCATCTCGAACAGCTAAAAGCCGATACACTTGTACGCTTAAAGAGCCTTTTCTTTTGGTTTTTATTACTTTTTCAAACTGGCCATCGTTATCTAAATCAATGAGTTTTTCAGCCAGGATGGTTTCCTTGGATTGAGCAGAACGTGCAAGCGTTAGAAAAACAGGGGCAATCTTATCGTTCACTGCCAACACAACCATCGCAGAAACAGCCACTATCACCACATACCTCCACATGGAATTTCACCTTCTGTATTAGAATTTCAAAAGCAATTTGGGTCAGCGACCCTTGGGTCAACGACCCTTCGTCCTTGCTCCTATAAAAGTGCAAGGGTTATGCCAGGAGGGGTTATAAAAATACTAAGTAATATCAATTGGTTACAAAATAGTTCTTTTGCTTAAAAAGTGTACAAGGTTTACATAATAAGAAATGAAGGCAGATGAATAGTGCATAACATATTGATTTTACTTGTAAATTTAAAATTGTTTTGAAATGTAACAGTTGTCTAAA
This sequence comes from Deltaproteobacteria bacterium, assembly GCA_016193105.1. Lineage (GTDB taxonomy): Bacteria > Bdellovibrionota > JACOXK01 > 2-02-FULL-40-11 > 2-02-FULL-40-11 > JACPST01. Next base: position 2,356 of record JACPSU010000167.1, read on the forward strand.
AATTTAAGTGGCATATAAAAAATTAAGAGGGGGCAAATATATTCATGAGAGCGACTTCGCAGCCGGAGCGATCATGAATATATTTGCCCCCTCTATAACTTTAAATGGGACTAAAACTTATCGATAACTGTTAAATCTAAAAAAAGTTCTTAGTTCCCCAGAAAAAGTAATGCACAATCCCTGCTGCAATCGCAATGACCCCTACCCACACTTGGTAAGGAACAATTTTCTGGTTCAGAGCGTAAAGCCCAAGATGATAGCCACCACAGCTGGAATCAAATCGGCAGTAAACATTTGCTCTCCAAGCGGATAGAATAATCCAACAATTCCGCCTAAGAAGCAGAATAGTCCGGTCAAAAGTTGAACGATACTCAACTTTTGAAGGAAGTTATTCACAGTTGGATGATTAAACCATGTTAGAAATACAAAGCATCCACCCAACAAAATACCATATGTTAATGCCCAAAATGCTATTTGTTCGAATTCCATAAGATCCTCCTTTTGACTACATTACAACCTAACGTACTGCGTTCCATCTATGATTGTACGGGATTTTAAATTGCTATGTCAACTCTTTGAAGTTTCTTTAAATTTTTTGGCATATTCCTTGCAATTTCATATATTTAGAAGGATTAAAAAAGTGAGGATTTTAATACCCCTTTTAGCAATAATTGTGGGAATCATCAATATTTACATGGGCTTGAAGCGCAGCTCATAGCCTAGGTCTTAAGCAAAAATATAGCTTTTTGCAGTGCCACATCTTGTTCACTGACTAAAAAATAAACAAAATTTTAAGTAAAATTAATGGGTTACTTGGGCTACGAGATCATAGGGAAGGGCTTTTTTGATCTTCACCTTACAGTATTGACCCGGTTTAAGTTTTATTTCTGGTGAAACCTCAATAAATACATTGCCATCAATATCAGGAGCTTGCCCAAAACTTCGGGCTTGATAGAGCTTTTTGGCCTCATCCCAACCTTCAACTAAAACCTCTAGCTCATGCCCCACTTGAGCCTTGTGTTTTTTGAGAGAAATTTCAGATTGAAGCATCATGAGTTTTTCTTTTCTCTTCAGCTTTACCTTCTGAGTAAGTTGCTCAGGCAATGTAGCTGCATGAGTATCTTCTTCTTGGGAATAGGTAAAAACCCCTACATGATCAAAGGCTTGCTTCTTCACAAACTCATAGAGCTTTTCAAACTGCTCTTGGGTTTCTCCAGGATAGCCCGCAATAAAAGAAGTTCGAAACACCAAATTGGGGATAGAGTCTCTTAAGCGAGTGATCACTGTTCTTATCTTTTGACTATTGACCCCTCGCCGCATGGATTTTAAAATCTCATCATCTATGTGCTGAAGGGGCATATCAATATACTTACAAATTTTTTCTTCAGTTCGCAGAAGATTTAAAAAATCTTCTGAAATATGATCTGGATAGCAATAGAGAAGCCGGATCCACTTCACCTCTTTAATTTTTACAAGTTCTGTTAAAAGAGCTTCTAGATTTGTTTTTTGATCTCTCAAATCTGTCCCATAAGAAGTCAGGTCTTGTCCAATGAGATTAAGCTCTGTCACCCCGTTTCGAACCAGGGCTTGAGTTTCTAAAACTAAATTTTCGATCGACTGGCTCTTTTGTTTCCCTCGGATTTTAGGAATAATACAAAAGGCACAACGCCGGTCACACCCTTCGGTTAATTTTAAATACGCCGTATAGGCGGGCATGGAATTCATTCGAGGAGCTTCGTAGGAATGAATATAAGAAGGAATTGAATAATTCCCACGCGATTCGGATTCTACAATACTTGAAATTTTATAATACTCGCCTGTCCCAATAAAATGATCCACTTCTGGAAAAAGAGATTCCACATCTTTTTGATATCTTTGGGCCAGGCATCCTGCCACGACGAGTTTTTTAAGATGCCCTTTTGTTTTAAATTTAGACATTTCTAAAATCGTATCAATCGATTCCTTTTTGGCATCTTCAATAAAAGAACAGCTGTTAACGACGATCAATTCTGCCTCTTTGGGATCTTCGGTATACTCATAATGATTCTGAAGAAGGGATCCAAACATAACTTCAGAATCTACACGATTCTTGGGGCATCCCAAGGTAACAAAATGAAACTTCATGGACGTTAAATTAATCCCTTTTCATATTCACAAAATCCATATGGATTCCATGATCATGAGTTCTGAGGAGCTGGATAATGGATTGGAGATCATCAATTTGTTTGGCACTCACTCGCAGTTGATCTCCTTGAATTTGGCACTGAAGTTTAAGCTTGGTATCTTTAATCGCTTTAGCAATTTCTTTGGCTTTATCAGAAGGGATGCCTTGTTGAATCTTTAAGGTTTGTTTTGTTTTACTCATAAGTGTCGGTTCAGGCTTGCCATATTCAAACGCCTTGAGAGAAATCCCACGTTTCACAAGCTTAGATTGAAGGACATCTAAAACTTGCTTGATCACAAAATCATTGGGTGAAACGAGTACAATTTCTTTTTCTTCTACTAAATTAATTTCCGAATGGGTGTCTTTGAGGTCGTAGCGTTGGACAATTTCTTTACGCGCCTGGTTTAGGGCATTGTCCAGCTCTTGCTTATCAATTTTACAGACAATATCAAAGGACGGCATGGGGGAGGAAATTATCACACCCTCCGTTGAATATCAAGAGCGGGACTAATCTTTACGGGTCAGAACTTCGCGGGGTTTGGCCCCATCGGCGGGGCCGACAATCCCTTCGGCTTCCATCTGCTCAATCATACGGGCGGCACGATTGTAGCCAATGCGCAGGCGCCGTTGGATCATGGAAATTGAAGCAAAGCGGCATTGAGTCACAAGCTCAACCGCTTCTTCATAAAGCTCGGTATCTTCTTCATCAAAATCTACATCACTTTCGTCATAGCGCTTTTCTAAAATCTCTTCATTATATTGGGGTTTTCCTTGGCCTCTTAAAAATTGAACGAGTTGCTTAATATCTTGATCTGCCACATAAGCCCCATGAACACGCATCACACGGGCTGTTCCCGGAGGCAAAAAGAGCATGTCTCCACTTCCCAAAAGTTTTTCAGCTCCTGAGCAATCTAAAATCGTCCGAGAATCAATCTTAGAAGAGACTTGAAACGAAATTCGCGCAGGAAAATTAGCTTTAATAAACCGAGGGTCTTTGTGTGGCGAGTAAAAGATGAATTCCAGAAGCTCTGGCCATTTGGGCAAGCCTGGCTACCGAAAGTTCTACGTCTTTGGAAGCTACCATCATTAAATCTGCCAATTCATCTATGATAATAATAATGTAGGGAAGTTTATCTGGAATATGGATAGGCTTATCTGCCTCTTCCTCTGGAGAAAATTGTTTCCACATCAACTCCAAGTCTTCCTCAGAAGTGTCTTCTAGTTTTTTATTGTAGCTATCAATGTTTCTCACTCCAAATTTTGTCATCAAAAGATAGCGACGATCCATTTCTTCCACGGCCCACTTTAGAGCCAATGCAGCTTTTTTGGGATCAGTCACAACCGGAAGTAAAAGATGAGGAATATTTTCGTAAAGAGAGAGCTCGAGCATTTTGGGATCGATGAATAAAAACCGAAGTTGATCTGGAGTATACCGAAACAAAAAAGAACAAATAATGCTATTAATAAAGACCGATTTCCCAGATCCTGTAGCCCCAGCCACCAACAGGTGTGGCATCCTGGCCAAATCAGAAATCATAGGATCTCCGGAAATGGTTTTTCCAAGCGCCAAAGGCAGCCGATATTTTAAACTTTTAAATTCGTTATTGAGCAAAATTTCTTTGAGGGCTACGAGCTGGCGCCTGTCATTGGGCAACTCAATCCCAACAACAGATTTTCCAGGAATAGGAGCCACAATCCGCACGGAAAGCGCACTTAGAGCTAAAGATAAATCATCGGACAAGTTTACAATTTTACTGACCTTTACGCCTGGCGCAGGTTCAAATTCATAAACCGTAATCGCCGGGCCTGGGCGCACTTCCACCACTCGTCCTTCAATATTAAAGTCTTTTAATTTTTGTTCTAAAATTTTAGAATTTTTAAAAAGAGTTTCTTTATCAATGCTTAAATTTTCTTGAGGAGGATCTGACAAAAGATCAATTTTAGGAAGTTTAAAATTTCCTTGGGGCTTTAAGAAATCAATCGAAAACCGTTGAGAAAAATCTTTTTTTTTTACAGAAGTTTTAGACGGTGTTGAGGGAGCCACAATCACCGGCGGAGGTTGAGGAATAGGATCATCTGCAAATTCAATTCCAGCAGAAGAAGGGGTCGATTTAGGAAGAGGCGGAGGTTTCGTCCTATCAATAATGGGATCTTCTTCAAAGTCATCAATCAAAATAGGCTCATCGGCATAGACAACATCTTTCTTAGAAGGTTTTGTAATTTGTGCTTGAGTGATGAGAGGCGCAGATAGTGAAAAAGAAGGTTTCTTAAATTTGGGGAGTCTGAAAGATTTAAAAATTGAAAAAATGGACAAGAGCTTGAGGCTCCCCAGCCCAAAAAACCTAAGTACCGAAATAAAAGATAAGTTTAAAGCTAAAACAAGAGTAATGAAAAAACCCCCCAACATTAAAATATAGGTTCCCACAGGATTTAAGTAGGGAAGTAAAAAAGAGGTCATCAGATGCCCCGTCATCCCTCCAGCCAAAAGATTTTGATTATGGTAGGCAATGGTTTTAAAAATTAAGGAAAAAAGGCTTGAAGAAAAAATCAAAAGAAGAAAAAAACCTAAAAATTTCACACCCTTACGGGTTATGAAATGGGGGAAAAAACAGCTCATCGTAATTAAAAATAAGGGAAAAAGGAGCGCAAAAGCACTCAAGCCAAAGGTTTGAAAAAGAATATCTGAGGTGTAAGACCCCACCAGGCCTGCCAGATTATGAACTTCTTGAGTGGATGAAACGCTATTTAAAGAAGGATCCAGCGGATAATAAGAAACAAGGCTGACAAAAACAAAGGCCAAAACACAAAGGAAAATGATCCCCCAAATCTCCCTGCGTTCTTTTTTTGGTTTAAAGTCCATAAATTGTATGGGAATTCTTAATTAACACCTTGATTGTACAGAGATTTTCTGTCGGTGTCAAACCAACTCAAAAAAACGAGGACTATTAGTCTTAGTAACCTTTATAATGATAACTTTATCGATTTATCTCACGAGTCTTAAGCCAATATCAAAAGTACCCACCTGTGATCCCTGCTCAAATTCAAAAACATTTGGGGATTTCTGGAACAATATAATGACCTTCTCTTGCTCTTGAGGAGGCAGGGCCATTAAGATTCTATCTCCGGCATTATAGGGATTACCTTGGAAATACATCTGCGTTGTCAATTCATGAAACCCTCGCCGCTGAATTTTAAAATGAATGTGAGAGGGCCTAATCCAACCAGGGGCAGCAGGATAATTTCCAGGTAGAATTGTTATGAAATGATATTGTCCCTTTTCATCAGAAACAGCCCTCCCCCAATATTGAAAATTAGGATCTAAGGGAGCAGTGTTGGGATCTCCCGGATGATTATATTTTCCACTTTCGCAGGCTTGCCAAATTTCAACGAGCGCTCCCTGAAGAGGCTCGCAGCTATCATCTCGAACCGTCCCCATGACATGAATAATTTGTCCTTTGGCTCTTTGCCGTTGTCCCTTGACCCAGGTTAAATCATTGTCTTTATCTGCTTGATCTCGAACAGGATAAAAGGGGCCCTCGGTCTGGGGTGGAGTTAGCTCACACGTTTCTGATAATGCTTTGCCCATAAAGCTAGAAGCAAGCCCTACTCCTGCTAACGTTTTAAGAGAGGTTCCAAAAAATTGTCTCCGTGTTAAATTTGTTTTTGTTTCCATTGTAAAACTCCTTTCTTGGTTTTGAACGTAAAACATTTCGATACAAAAATAAAATTGATAATACAAATGATTGTGATAAGTAAAATTTATGCTAAGTGTCGAGACACTTCCATCCGCAGACGAACTTAAGTACTTTTTAGAAGTAGCCCACACACTTAATCTTTCTCGTGCAGCAGAAAGGTTAGGGGTTACACAACCTGCTTTAACTCTAGCCATGCATCGCTTAGAAGAAACATTGGGCCAGCGGATTCTTATTCGAAGTAAAAGTGGTGTGAAGCTATCCAGGGCCGGTGAGAAACTTGTAGCTCAGACAAGACTTCTTGTGCATGAGTGGGAAAAAATAAAAAGTGCTGTTTCTCAAGATGCGTTAGAAATCAAAGGGCATTATCGTCTAGGATGCCATCCTTCCGTAGCCCTCTATACTTTACCTTCTTTTTTTCCAAAACTTTTACACACCCATCCCCAACTTGAAATTCAACTTATTCATGACCTTTCTCGAAGAATCACAGAATCCGTCATTAGCTTTAAAATTGATTTTGGATTGGTTGTAAACCCTGTTCACCACCCCGATCTTGTTATTCAAGAACTCCTAACAGATCAGGTTTCTTTTTGGGTGGGTAAAAATAAATACCCTTCAGACATGCTCATTTGTGACCCAGATCTTTTGCAATCCCAGGCCCTCCTGGGACAGTTATCTAAATTTAATTTAAACTTTAAGAGAACCCTCACTTCTTCTAATTTAGAAGTCATCACATCCCTCGTAGCCTCAGGAGCTGGAGTAGGAATTCTACCTGGTCGCGTGGCTCAACAAATTAAAAGTTTTGGACTCAAACCTTTTCCAAAAAAATGTCCCTACTTTGAAGATAAAGTTTGCTTAATATATCGAGCAGATGCCCAAAAATCAAAGGCCTCGCAAAGCTTTGTACATTTCATTAAGAATCATTTATGTTGAGAGAAGAGATGCCAGAGATTCAAAAAATAGTTGAGCAGGCTTCTGAAGAAGCTGGGAAAATACTTCTTTCTTACTACGGAAAACTCTATAAAATTTCAAAAAAAGAAAATGCAGGCATTGTGACTGAAGCAGACAAGGCTGCTGAAGAAAAAATAATTTCACTTATAAAAAAACATTTTCCAGACCATTCTATTCTAGCGGAAGAAAGCGGTTTAAACGAGAAGCATTCTTCTTATAAGTGGCTTATAGATCCTTTGGATGGAACTACAAATTTTTCCCGTCAAATTCCCTTTTTTTGTGTCTCTATTGGCGTTGAGAAAGATCAAGAGCTCGTGGCTGCAGCTATTTTAGATCCTATCCACAAAGAACTTTTTACTGCTCAAAAAGGGAAAGGAGCTTTTTGTAATGGAAAAAAGATTTCTGTTTCAAAGGTTTCGCAGTGGGATGATGCCCTTTTTATTACAGGCTTTGCCTATCAAAAGGGAATGGTTGTAAAACAAGAATTGGCCCGCCTAGAACCCTTTCTTCAAAAGTCTCACGGTATTCGACGAACAGGATCTGCCGCATGGGACCTGTGTCAAGTCGCCTGCGGACACTTTGATGGTTTTTGGGAAAAACACCTAAAACCGTGGGATGTGGCTGCAGGAATGCTTATTATTCAAGAAGCGGGTGGAAAAATTACACGCTATGACGGGAACGCCGCCACTGTATATGATCACGAAATTGTGGCCTCGAATGGCCTGATTCATGATCAAATGATCAACGCTCTTTGCGGCTAAAGCTGGTCAGCTCTAAGGTCACCGTTAGAAAAGATTTGGCCACTGAAGACTTCACAATCCCTCCTAGAGGAATGTCCCTAGGATTGATCCAGGCTTCTACATCAGAAGCATCGGTTTTATCTTTCACTTTGACATGAATGGTCTTAAAGGTTCCAGCCGGAACAGTAATTTCAGCAGCATCTTTTGAAATAAGCTCAATTTCATGCTCTTCATATTTTTGTTCTTGTCCGTTGACAATGAGTTTTAAAATTTTTCCATCGGCCCTGGAGATCAGTGTTTCAACTCTTTCATCTCCCAAGGGTGTTTTGGCATTGGTTTCAATCCAAATGGCCCCTTCTTCTTCTTTGGTCGCTGTCTTTTTTACTGTTCCTTTACCAATAAACCCTAGTTGCATATTGTAGTTAGCCGCGTCTCCCACTTTCCAATCGATCACATCTAGGGTTCGGGCTTGAGATAAAAATAAATCAACAAGAAGACTTCCAGATGCTTGAGCAGAAGTAATGAACAACACACTTAAAAAAACAGTTACGATCCCTTTTTTCATAGAACCTCCAGTTACATGAAGACATACCAAAAACGGCAGTCTATTGCAACAGATGTCGCAGAGCTTCTGTCAGGGAAGGAAACTTAAAAGAATATCCAGACTCTTGTAGTTTCTTAGGAATCACGCAAGCTCCGGAGAGCAAAAGCTCTTCAGCCATCTCCCCTAAAAGAAGGCGCGCCATAAAGGCCGGTAAGGGGAAAAATGCAGGACGAGATAACGTTTTGGCTAAAACATGACTAAATTCTTCATTAGAAAGAGATTGGGGAGAAACAAAATTCACAGGTCCCGAAATTTCTTGGCAAGAGATAAGATGAGAAAGTGCAGGCCCAATTTCAGAAAGAGCAATCCAGCTCATAATTTGCTTTCCACTCCCCACCCTGCCTCCTAAGCCCAGCTTAAAAAGAGGAAGCATCCGAGAGAGTGCTCCACTATGTGCCGCTAGCACCAATCCAAATCGCATATGAATCACACGAATTCCTTTTTCTTGAGCCACTTTCGTTGCTTTTTCCCAGGCTTGAGCCACTTGCGGCAAAAAACCCTGGCCGGAAGAACTCGATTCATCTATTTTTTCTTGGGGGTTTCGATTTCCATAAAAACCAATGGCGGAAGCTGAAAACAAAATCTTGGGAGGGTTTTTAAGTTTGACCAAAGATTCAGATAAAAAAGTTGTTCCTTGAACGCGACTTTCTTTAATTTTAGCCCTTTGCTCTTCTGTCCACTTTTTCTTGGCTATATTTTCTCCTGCCAAATGAATGACAACATCCTGGTTTTCAAGAGGAGCTAAATGATAGGGATTTTTAAAAGTAAGGTCTCGTGCGACGCGAGTTACAGAATGATGTTGAG